>JAPLUM010000571.1 GCA_026397605.1 Verrucomicrobiota bacterium
GTTTTCCACCAATACACTGCCATGCACAGGCCAGACGCTTTCCATCATCTCCCAGGCACCATGGCTGAGCGCCACGGGAGCTGCCTGGAACTTCCAGACAAGTGCGCCATCCTTGGCACGCAGGCAGTAGGCATAACCATCTTTGCCACCAAAGAAGACGCGGCCTTTCCAATAGGTTGGCGGTGAGTCCACTCGGCCACCGGCGATGAAATGCCAGACTTCCTTTCCTGTCACGGAGTCAAAGGCGTGGAGCGTGTGTTTATCCACTTCAGAGACAAAGGTCAGTCCCGCGGCTGAGGTGGTGGTGCTCAGCGGCGGGGTCAGTTTCACTTCCCAGGCCATGCCGAGATCTTTTTTCAGATCCTGATTGCTGTAACCGCTGCGGGCATTGTCTGCACGGTAAGTGGGCCAGTCTTTGCCATCGGCATCCACTTCTTCGATAGCCTCTGCATAGGCAGGCCCCTTGGTCAGGCGCTCGCCATCCGGCGTATGGGCTGGCATGGGGTAGCGGGGTTCAGAGGCCATGACGCTCATGCCATCCAGCTTTGCCTCGGGATAACAGGCGCAGTTATGCGGGCCAGCATAGGTCAGACCATTGCAAGGCATCACGCCATAGAGACAGGCTCCGCGCACCCAGTGATTGAGATCCCAGTGCTTCTTTTCCATATCGACATACTCGATGCCAGTGCGCGATGGCATAATGTACTTCTCTGTCGCCTTGGCCATGTAGCAGCGATGATGAAACCAATAGGTGCCCTGTGGCACATCGGGATAGAACTGCTTCTTCACCACGCCCGTCAATGGATCACGACCGGTGTACTCACCCGTCTGATTCCCACTCGTCGTTCCGGCATTCCAAACCAGGCCCTGCGCGACGATGACGTCCTCCATACTGCGGTAGCCGCTCTTTTCATGACTGGAGGTCCACAGCTCTTTTCCTGTCTCCGCATTGAGGCCCTTCATGAGGCCATCGCCACCAGCATAAAGGATCACGTCATCGTTAAGAACCACGCGCGGTGCAAAGTTAAACTCATAGAGCTTGCGGCGATTTTCCGGCACGTCGGCAAACTTCACGACACCGGTTTTCACATCTCGGCAGGTCAATCCATCGCCGTTGTAATAGACAATCCTCTGATCATCCAGGGCGATCGTGATCGGCCCGATCTTGTCCTCGATCTCCCAGGTTGTTTTGCCGCTCTCGGCATCGATCGCCTGTAGCTTTCGTGGCTTGCCATCCCAGTTGAACTCTGTCGTCACACGCTGCTGATCACTTTGCGCCTTCACGGCAAACTCGTCATTTAAATAGTAAGCACCCGGATTCACGAGGGCATAGAGCGTGCCATTTCTGACCAGCACTTCCTCAGCACCTTTGGTCTGCGGATACTCGCGGATCACCGCCCCAGTGGCACCATCCAGACAGCGGATCGGATCTGCGATACCAAGCGTGACATAGACCTTATCACCCATCGCCACGAGACGACGTGTGAGCTGTGTCGGCCCCGATTTTAGCGGCCAAAGATGGGTGCTCCACTCAGGGATCGACTTCTTCCAGAGCACCGTGCCATTGAAGGCATCACGGGCGATCAGCGCAAATTTCGCCGGCATCAAGATAGAGATGCGGCTGCCCTCGTCCATGATGTAATAGACACGCCCCCCTGCACTGACCTGCGCACTCACAGACGACATACGATCATGGTGCCGGCTCCAGCGTGGATTGCCCACCCACTGCATGCGCGTCGGCGGGCCAACCAGCATGTCTTTCGAGGTGGGGTTGCCTTTGCTGTCATAGGCATAGTGCGTCCACTCATCCATGCCTTTTGGCCAAGCCTTCACGATCTTGTCCCAGCCGCCCGCTTTCCGCACCATCGCTACGCCCAGTGGCGTTAGCACGCGGTCGATCTCCTCTTTTGAAACCGATGCCGCATCCTCGATGACAAGCAGATTCACATAGTTCTCGATGTAAGGCAGATGCTTCGTGTTCCAAGATTCCACCGCCACAGCGCCACTGATACCCGCCTGATGAAGGCTCTCCCGAATCGCCGGAACGCCCGCCGCATCCTTCGTCAATCCCTGCACCTGATAAGCTGCATTGGCCCGCAGCTTCTGCGTCGTCGAAGCATCCCCACAGCCCACATGCACCACAATCCCTCCTTTGACACCAGACTGGCTCAGGATGTCCGCCGCATCGTCAGCATGAAGCAGCGAAAAGGGCAAACAGAAAAGGCACAGAAGAGAGAGACGTTTCATAGAGATCATGGAAGAGCGCTTGGAAACGTATCGCTCAGGACCAACTTTCACCTGATGCACTCAGTTTAGGAAACAACCAAGGGAGGGCGAGCGTCGCAGAAGAACGAGTTGATTGGGATGCGTGAAGCCACATTTGACAGCGCGGAGGCATTACAGCATCTTCGGCCATGCAAATCACTCTTGATCTACCCGATGACCTTTATATCGAGGCCCAGGCTGTGGCAAAACGGGAATCACGTAGCCTCGCCAGTGTGGTTCTTGATCTCATTCGCAGTGCACGCAAAACGGTAGCTCCCACTACGCCTGATCGTGGAGTGACCCATTGGGAGCTACCCGTCGTCAAAGGCGCACGGCCATTCACCGTGGCCGAAGTGGATCAAATGCTGGAGGCAGACGGGCTACCATGAGCTGGCTGCTTGATGGCAATGTCATCGTGGCTTTGCTCATCGATACCCATCCGCACTACCAGCGTGCCACGACTTGGTTCAGCACTCTGATTGACCCCGTCGTCACTTGTGCCATGACAGAGGGAACCTATCTCCGCCTCCACATGCAGATGGCCGCAGATCGCAGTGCTAGAGCAGCGTGGCAGTCCCTCGCGGACTTTCAGGCCAATCCTCGGCACCGTTTCGTTGATGATGGTTTCAGCTATGAACATGTGGCTAACAAGGGCATTCAAGGCCACAAACAAGTCACCGATGCCTGGTTGACCCAGCTCGCTAGCCGCCAAGGTATCCGACTTGCCACGCTGGATGCCGGACTCGTGGCAGCTCATCCAGATGTCGGGTTCTTAATCCCAGAGTTGGCTTCGGCCGCTCAACTGTAGGCTTGATGAGCCGCTTTGCCAAAATAGCTGACTCACCGCGCCTGCATCATCATCAATCCCGTCCGCGCTCCAGCAAGATACCTTCCAGTCACCAGACCCTGCTTTTGCAGCAAAGCACCGCCAAAGGTGAAGTTCATGCCACGTGCGACATCCACGCACGTGCCGGTGAGCATACCCGTGGCGGTGGAGAAGATAAGGGTTGAGAGAGCGAGATAAGGAAGTTTGTGTCGAGAATCATGACACTTCATTCTGTGGATTCCTTGGCGGCTTTTCGCCACGGTCCGGTGCCTGCAATAATGATGAGCGAGGAGTTAGCGATCTGCGCATTCTCGACGGCTCCTGTGGCGAGATTCGAAATGATTTATAAAGCCGCAGCGGCAGCGATATGACCAGCGAAGGTCGTCACAAAGGAGGCGAGGCTGGTCATGTCTTCGTACGAGCCTTTTGCATCTTCGACAAGCATAAGCCAGCCGAGGAAAGGGCGCTGGATGGCTCCAAACGCACCCTCACGGTAAGCTGTCCAAAAATCGTGAGCTGTGCCTATGGCCTCCTCGGTACGGTTGTTGAAGTTGTTACCGAACGACGGGCCTACTTGAGATTTGAATTCCAGCGCCGCGACCAACCGCCCGCGATCCAGGACGATCATGTCCCAGAGCTTGGTAGGTCTGAAATAGCCAGGAAGGGTCAGCACTTTGCGCTCGAGATGGATCTCGGCTGAGCTAAGGCCATTGGCGCGGACGAGGTCGGTGACCAAGCTGATGAAGCCGTCCATATTTTTTCCACCCGTCACTGCTGAGCGCTCGCCCTGATCAACGCGGCCTGAGGAGATTTGTTTTGCTGAGGTTTAGATAAGGTGAGTGAGGTGCTGCTGCTCGTCTCCAGTGATGCCATAGATCTGGCATGTCATGCTGAGAATGGTAGCGCGGTCCTCTTCGGCAGCCGCAACGCTCAACTGGACCTGATCTGATGCTGACAGACTGGACCAAAGAGGCAGCCGAATGCGGCGCAGATACTGGGCCTGGAAGCGAAGAGCTCCACCGTGCATTTTCGTCGAGTAAGCTCGAACAAAAAGATAAGCAATCCCAGCCATCAGGACGGCTTGAAGGGCTGGGAGAGGCCACTCACTGGACAGAATGAAATAGAGGTTGTGATGCGGGTACAGCTGCCCGTTTTCCAAGGAAATGTGCGCCTCACCCTTGATGTCGGGGATGAGCAGCTTTGGTGTAGTGGCTAGCATGGGCGTGATTCGGTCAATCGTGCGATACCAAGCCTGACTGTTTTTTTGAGCACAATGCCGAGCCTTTAAAAGCTCGGCATTTTTATTTAAGTAAGCTGCGAAGCGAGGGTAGCGGGCCAAATCTGCCAGCGTGCCATCAGCTTCAAAAGGATTCACCACACCCATGCCACGCCATTGCACACCGCCAGCGCAGAGATCACGTGTGGTGACGAGAGGCAACTTGCGTTCGTCCTCCACGTCTAAGTCATCGAAGAGTCCGATGAACACCTTGTCTGCACCTGTCGCAACGCCGATTCCGATAGAACAACCAGCCTCAGCCAGAGTCGGGAAGCGGCTTTCCAACCTCCGCACGAGCGCTAATGAGGGCTGTGCATCGGCTTCCAGCAGCCATGGAGCACTCCCTCTCGGAACCCGGGGCATCTCGATCACGGTACCATTGAACTGAGCTGGAGAACCGGTGATTTGTCGGCGCAGTTGGGCAAGCTTTTCCGTGGATACTTCCGGTCGATGAGCCAGCCGCATGGTGCCATGCTGGCCACGCTGAATGATGGTGATGGCTGGGTAGGCGATAACTTCACTCTGAAATGCAGCAGTACCCACCATATCGACGTAATATCGCAGGCTGTAACCCTGAGCGATCATCTCACGTAGCGGCCCTCCATACTTATTTTTCATCCAGCGGTCAGAGCAGATGAAACCCAGTTTTCCGTCCTGACTGAGCAGAGTCAGCGAACGCTCAATGAAGGGAACATACAAGTCAGCCCTATCATACAAGGAAGCGTAGCGACGGCGATACTCCGCGAGAAGCAGTGCCGGGATCATCTCTTGTCGAATATAAGGCGGATTGCCAACGATGAAATCGAACCCGCAATCTATGGGCTCGATCAAGAAGTCCCCATTCACCAGCCAGGCATCGGCGAGCATTGTTGCCTGTACATGAGCGAAATCAAAGCGTTGCGCGAGTGCGATGACCTTCTCTCTTGTCTCAGCGAAAGCCTGACGATGGAGTTCGACCGCTCGCACGGCCCCCAACAACTCATGAGCTTTTTTTCCAGCACTCTTGGCGACGATGAAAAGCCGCTCCAAAGCAGGCAAAAGAAAGTCACCGGACCCGAACGAAGGCTCGAGAAGGCGAAACTCAAACAGTGACTTATCCGTCGTGTAACCCGATAGATCGAGGATGAACTCAACAACCTCTGCACGGGTATAAATGGCTCCGCGCTCTGCATCATCTGCATCCTTCATCCTCTCCAACTCGGCTCCAAGAAAAACCTGGGGTGAGAAAAGTTCGGTCAAATTCAGTTCATGGTCAGTCAACCTCAACATAGGCAGTAGGGACCTCCTATTTAAGCGCCTCATAGGACTTGTGACAACACTTCCTTCTCCCATGCAGTTTCTACTCGTCCTCCATTCTCACAGACAATTCAAGAATTGCCCTTGCTCACCTTAAATTTTAATAGATATTAAAAACATGAATTGTCCGCATTGTTCTAGCCTGATCACTCCTGCGCAGCCTGTCTGCACGCAGTGTGGCTTCTCGGCGACGGCGATTCGCGGCTATCTCGGGGCGGATTGGGTGAAGCTGGCGCGCATCACGGACAATGCTCAGCTGCTCAGCCTGAAGCATACGCGACACCTGGAAACCGTGTTGGATGACTTTGAGCGGCGCTTTCCCCAGTGCTTCATGGCCGCTTACATCGGCGCACTGCCAGAGACGCTTACTTTGCCTGATCTAGGCTTTTGGCTTATCAATCACGGCGCTTTTCATACCCATCAGGTCTCGCGGAGAAATGACTTTGGCATCGTTTTAATGATCGATCCAGTGCGTCAGCAAGCCTGTTTTACGCTAGGCTATGCGCTGGAGTCTGTGTTGGTGGAAAAGACGCTGACGACTCTTTTAAAGAAGCTCCAAGGCCCTCTTTCTAAAGGCGCCTTTGCCACGGCCATCGAGTCTGCCGTCAGCCTCATTGATCAAGAACTCCTCACGGCAGCACGCAGCGAACCACGCCAGCTCGAGCAAGCCCCTAGCTCCATTGGAGATGCCTCCGATCTCGGCCTGCACACCCTGCGTCCTCCTAGCCGCCCACTACTGCATGCACCAAAAGCTCCATAAAGCATTGGGCACTGCCTGCCTTTGTCTGACACTGCTGGCCAGCAGTGAGCGGGCGGCTTTGAGCCAAGGCATCGACGAGGACCTGCCGCTGCCGCGCTGGGAAAAAGATGCGCCTGCCCAGCCCATCAATGAAGAACCAGGCAGCCAGTTCAACTCCCTGCTGCCGAGTGATCCCTTCGCTAACGATCACCTAGAGCTGCCACCCAGTGGTCCGCGTCTTTCCGATGCGCCACCGACCCTCATGCCCGGTTACAGCGAGCTGGGTCCCACGGATCTATCTTTGTTCCTGCACGGCAGCATCTTACAATCGACCGATCAAACGGCGGTTGTGCAGCGGCCTACGCCTGTCATGGATCTTCGTGATCTACCGACTGAACTGCTCAAAGGTCTGGCCGATGCACCTGCCAATGAATACCTCATGGACCCTCAAAACCTCACGCCAGAGGTCACGCGGATCGATCTCGAGCGCCTGCTCGAATTCCATTCCAAAGAGAGTCTCATCCATTTTTACCTACTCGTCTTGGATACCAATCAGAAGCTGCCCGACACCGCCGCCCTAGACCAGCTAGCCCATGGCGCACTCACCCGCCAGAAAGCCTGTCTAGCCGTGTATCCGCTAGGTGAGCCCTGGCGCGCACGCATCTTTTTAAGCCCCACCGTCCACGGCAGCGTCACCTCAGCCATGCTGACAGAACTGGCCGCAGACTGTATCCAGGACGCGCATCAGGCCCAGCTAAGCAGCCAGCAACTCCAGCGCTATGCCGTCCGTCTTTCCACGCGGCTCTTTTGGTTAGAAAAATCCCTTCCGACTGCAAGTGCAGCTCCCCGCGCCGCCTCTCTCCAGGAGATTGCAGGAAAGGAAAAGCCCGCCGGTGTGAGTGTCTTTTTATCCACCTGGGCATTGCCTCTTGGCATCAGCGGCGCAGTCCTTTCCCTTCTGGCACTTACCCTCTCGATGCGTAGAAACCGGAAAACTCCTGAAATGGTGGAGCCTACCCACGTCTGGATCTTGCCAGATATCGAGGTCATCCCCCGCCTCGGTGGAGCCTTCTCTGGCGGAACATCGGCGCTGATCTCCTTTAAATCCTAGAAAGGCGATTTTTGTTCTCGCCTCAAAAGACCTGAGTCTGCTAGAACGTTGATCAGCCCCTTCCCACCAACCTGGGAATCTTTCCAATGTCTAAAAATCTCAGCGCTCTCTCCTTCCGCAAAGGTGTCGAAAAAAATGTCTTCGAACGCATGGTCGATGCCGCCGACAAAGCTGGCACAGCGGAGACGAACGACCTTGTTCATCGCATGGGAGCCGACCATCTCTTTGGGGATGCCGTCACACTCGGAGCCGTCTCCTTCTACGATTTCCTGAAGAAGGAAAACGAGGGCAAAAAAGTCTTCGTCTGCAATGGCAGCGCCTGCCTGTGCGCGGGCACCCAAGAGAAACTGCATCACACTCTGGAGACCCATTTTAATAAGGACGAGATCGGACACATCTGCTGCCTCGGCCGCTGTCATGAAGGCGCCGCCCTGCAATACCAAGGCAAGAACTACTCCGGCCAGAGTGAGGACGCCCTCGGAGATGTCTTCCGAAACGGCACTGGCGACTCCGAAGACCGCTACGCTGTCGTCTCCCACCTCGAGCCTGCCCAGCTCACCGCCGCCTTTCCAGGTATCGATGACTACTACGCCCCTTTCAAAAAACTCATCACCGAGAGTGATCGTGACGCTCTAGGCATCGAGCTCAAGGAAAGTGGCCTGCGAGGTCGCGGTGGTGCAGGCTTTCCCCTGCACTTCAAATGGTCCAGCTGCCGAGTCGCTGAAGGCTCGGTCAAATACATCGTCTGCAATGCGGATGAAGGAGATCCAGGAGCCTACATCGACAAATACCTCATGGAGAAGCAGCCCCACAGTGTGCTGCTCGGCATGATCGTCGCCGGTTGGTTCTCCGGTGCTGAAAATGGCATTCTCTACATTCGTGCCGAGTATCCAGATTCGGTCACCGTGATCAACGAAGCCATCGCCGACCTACGCGCCGCCGGATTGCTGGGCCAAAACATCCTCGGCACCGGTTTCAACTTCATGCTGAAGTCCATCAAAGGTGCCGGAGCCTACATCTGCGGGGAAGAAACCGCCTTGCTTGCCAGTCTGGAAGGCCAGCGCCCTGAAGTGCGAACACGCCCACCCTTCCCCACCATCGAAGGCCTCTTCCGTAAGCCAACCATCGTCAACAACGTCGAGACCTTTTCCAATATCCATGCCGTGCTCACCCTCGGCGGCAAAACCTACGCCCAGATCGGCACCCCGCAGTCTACAGGTCCAAAGCTACTCTCACTCGACAGCCATTTCGTGAAGCCCGGCATCTACGAAGTCGCCATGGGCACCCCGCTGCAAACCGTCATCGACTTAGCAGGCGGCTTCAAATCCAAGATCAAAGCCATCCAAATCGGGGGCCCGCTCGGCGGCCTCATCCCCATGAGCCACATCGCCCAGCTCACCGTCGATTTCGAGAGCTTCAAGAAAGCCGGCTTCCTCCTCGGCCACGCCGGCGTCATCAGTATCCCCGAGTCCATGCCGATGATCGAATACATCCAGCATCTCTTCCAATTCACCTCCGATGAAAGCTGCGGCAAATGCTTCCCCTGCCGCCTCGGCAGCACCCGCGGCAAAGAACTCATCGCCAAAGCCCGCGCCGACAGCACCTACAAGATCGACCGCGAGCTCATCACCGATCTGCTCGATACAATGGAGCAAACCAGCCTCTGCGCCCTCGGCGGCGGCGTGCCGCTTCCCATCAAGAATGCGCTGGAGCATTTCAATGCAGAGTTGCAATTCTACTTCAAAGGTTAAACTACCTGCATGGTCACAGCAGCAGACAGCCCCTCACTCGCAGAGACGCTTCGCCTCAAAGCGCAGCCTGTGATTGAAGAGGCCACGCGCAGACTGGTAGCCGAGTTTCAGGCCGAGCAGATCTGGCTCTTTGGCTCCTATGCTTGGGGCGAGTCAACGGAGGATAGCGATCTGGATTTGGCGGTCGTTGTCAGGGCTGGGGATGAATCGACGAGCCATCTAGCGCAGCGAGCGCATGGCTGCCTGAACAGGCTGGAGCTTGCTAAAGATGTGTTGGTGTATCGTGATGCTGAATTCAATCGCTACCGTCATGCTCAGCCATCTCTGATGTATCAAATCGTTCATGAAGGTCGATTGCTGCACGGCGAGGAGAATGGCCAGAGGCTTCAGAATGGCAGCACTTTGGAACTGAATGCTGAGCTGGCTCAAACTTGGTTATGCAAAGCCAAACGAGGACTGAAAGCAGCTGAATTGCTCGGCACAGCGGGTGATCTCACGCTAGAAGCGGCTGTGCATCATTGTGAGCTGTCATACGAGCAGACTCTGAAGGCCTATCTGACCATTCAGAATCAGCCGATGATGAAGACGCACGATCTCAAGACTCTGATCGAGGCTTGTTCCGTCTTTGATGAGACATTTCAAGCTTACGCTACCTATGCCGCTGAACTGACTCGACGCGCGGTAAGCTATCGTGAGCCTGGTGATCTGAGACATCCTGCTCTCACTCGCGCTGATTTCAGCGAAGCCCTAGCCTCTGCACGCCGCATCTACGACTTCGTTATCTCCGTGCTTTCAGCAGAGACGCATCCGGTTCAGATCGCCTTATAATGAGCAAACGCTACCGCCTAAGCATTGGATGGCTGTTGTTGTTAATGCTGACTCTTTTCTACCCAATAGAGTTGTCGGCGGACGAACGGTCACCAAAGATTCTCAATGATGTTCACTCCCGATTAAATCCAACTCAGGTCAATCGGATCGTCCGACCAAACTCAGCGGCAGCTGTGATCGAGGCGATAAGACAGGCAAAAAAAGAGCATCTGACCATCAGTATCTCTGGGGCTAAGCATTCGATGGGAGGTCAGCCATTTGCGGTGGGAGCTATGCATCTTGACATGCTTGGCATGAATCAATTCATTGCGCTTGACCCAGTTCGCCGTTTGGCACGAGTCGAGGCAGGAATCACTTGGCCGACACTGTTGGCTGAACTGGAAAAGCGTCAGCAAGGCGTCACACCCTTTTTGACCATCGCCCAAAAGCAGACTGGGGCGGATGAATTGACACTTGGCGGTGCCGTCTCCTCAAACATCCATGGTCGTGGCCTGCAATGGCAGCCCTTTGTTCAGGACATCGAATCTCTCACTCTAGTCGATGCGAATGCCCAGATCCGAGTTGTCAGCCGGACACAAGAGCCAGAGCTGTTTCGTCTCATTGTCGGTGGCTACGGACTTTTTGGCGTGATTACAGAAGTGGAGCTCAGGCTTATCCCGCGGCAAAGAGTCGAAAGGCAGGTGCAGATCACAATACTGGACGGCCTCACGAAACGAATCGAAGAGCAAGTGAAAGACGGCTGCCTACTCGGTGACTTTCAGTTCTGCCCGGATGAGTCATCACCCGGATTTCTGCGTGAGGGCGTCTTTGCCTGTTACCGGACTTTAAGCACCTCTGAGGTAGCCGAAAAGCCGTCTAACTCTCTGCGACCGGAAGCCTGGCGTAAATTGATCGTGGAGGCTCACCGAGACAAAAGCAAAGCTTGGCAATCCTATACCGATCATTACCGACTCACACAGGGCCAGCGCTATTGGCATGATCTAACTCAGTTCAGTCACTACGATACCGACTACGAAGAGCGTATAGAACAGGCCTTACCCGATCTAGCTCCAGGCTCATTGATGATTTCCGAACTTTACGTACCGCGAGATCGCTTGGAGGACTTCATGGCAGGATGTGCCGCTGACTTTAGGCAGCATGGCACGAACGTCATTTATGGCACCATCCGCTTCATCCGCCGTGACGATGAATCCTTTCTGGCATGGGCCAAAGAAGACTACGCCTGCATCGTTTTTAACCTGCGTGTCACCCACACCGACGAGGGCAAAGAAAAGGCTAAGATGGCCTTCCGACGCCTCATCGACCAAGCACTCGATCTCAAGGGTTCTTTCTATCTGACCTACCACCGCTGGGCGACACGGGAACAAATGAAAAAGGCTTATCCCCAGTTTCCCGCCTTTCTCCAACACAAGCTCAAATACGATCCAGAAGAAGTTTTCCAGAGTGAGTGGTATCGCCATTGGCGTGCTGAATTCAGCGCCATCAAGTAAACGCCTTTATGTCTCACACGCTTCGCATCATTCTGCTTTGGGTCTGTACTTTGTTGTTTCTATTCCGCGTCATGGCTCAGATTCTGGTGGGCATTTACCACCCGTCCTTTTTGCCGCCGTGGGAGGCGTGGTATTCGGGGCTGCTCACTTACCCTTGGCTGCTGCTATCTCAGCTTCTCATTCTGATGTTTATGGCTGTAGTAAACGTCCATCAAGCCAGTGGCAGTGGCATCTTTGTATCTGCGCAGCCTCAAGCTCTAAAATGGATCCGCATCTTCGGGATCGTTTACGTGCTAGCCATGATCATGAGGTATGCCCTGCGGATGGCGCTAATGCCAGAAGCCCGATGGTTGGGTGGCACCATTCCGATCTGGTTTCACCTTGTTCTCGCAGCCTGGGTTCTGCTTGTGAGTCGTCGTAAACTTCCAAGTGAATGAAAAGAAGAAAACCTCATGACGCGTGCTGTAACCCCAGTAACGTGCATCATGAAATCAGCCCTCCTGGTCTTGCTTTTATGTGTTGCTAATCAAGCCCACGCTGCGCATCTAGATTATCTCCCTTTGGTCGGTGATCTCCTCTTCCAATCACTGCCACACAATGAGGTTATTGATGCCATTGAAGGAGCTTCAGGTTCGCCCTTCTCACATTGCGGAATTGTCGTCTATGTGGATGGTGACTGGAAAGTTTTAGAGGCGGTAGGACCCGTGAAAGAGACGCCTTTGGCCCAATGGATTTTCCAAGGACGAGGCAGCAAATTTGCCGTCCGAAGGTTGAAGCCCAAGTTTCGCGTTAACATCCCCAAAATGATCGAAGGCGCACGAATGTTCCTCGGTAAGCCATACGACATTCAATACGAACTCGATGACGCTAAAATCTATTGCTCTGAACTCATCTACAAAGGTTGGCTGTATGCGACCAATAAGCCATTGGGGAAACTCGTCAAACTGGGAGATCTTCGTTGGCAACCCCATGAATCCATCATCCGAAGAATCGCAGGTGGTCTGCCTTTGGATAGACCCATGATCACACCTCGAGATCTGGCGGCAGCGCCGGAACTCGATCCAATCATGGCTTTTGCTGCGCACCGTCTTCTGAAACAGTCGCAAAAAAAATGAGATGTGTGGGGCTGAAGTCATGGGCGCTGCTGTGATGTTTTCACCAGCCCCTATTTCTTTGCTTCCCTTAGAATCATGGTTCTGATTATACTGGATAAATTATGGTCCAGGATCTCTCCACACTCACCGCATTCATTGATGGCGAACCTTTTCGCTTCCAATCGGGCGATACGTTACTGAACTACATCGATTGCCACAAAGGACGTGGCTTTGTGCCGACGCTCTGCGATGCGCCGCAGCTAGAGCCGTATGGTGCCTGCCGCGTTTGCTCGGTCGAAGTAGCCTTGCAGGCCGATGGACCGCGCCGTGTTGTGGCCTCCTGCCACACGCCTTTATCCGCAGGCATGCATGTTTTCACGGAATCGCCGAAAGTGCGTAAGCTGCGCAAAAACATTGTCGAACTCGTGCTCACGGACCATCCGCTGGACTGCCTGACCTGCGAGGTGAGCGGCAATTGCGAGCTGCAAACGGTGGCAGCTAAGGTGGGTATCCGAGGCGTGCGCTATCCGGCTGGAGCCAATCATTTGGACCGCGCCAAAGATCACTCTCACCCTTACATGACCAGCGAGCTGGCCAAGTGCATCAACTGCTCTCGCTGCGTGCGTGCTTGTGATGAAATTCAAGGTCAGCATGTGCTCTCGATGCATGGTCGCGGCTTCAATGCCAAGATCATCAAAGGCCTAGATCAATCCTTTGCCGACTCCGGTTTTGCCTTCAAGTTCTACAATCACCGAGACCGCCTGCGCAAGCCACTCATCAAACAAGCCGACGGCAGCTTTGCCGAGGCGACCTGGGCTGAAGCTTATGACCATATCTTTGCCAATCTGACCCGCATCAAAAAGGATCACGGTGGCAATGCTGTCGCCGGCATCTCCTCTGCCCGCTGCACCAATGAGGAAAACTACCTCATGCAGAAATTCATCCGCGCTGTGATGGGCACGAACAACATCGACTGCTGCGCCCGCGTCTGCCATTCACCCACCGCCTGGGGCATGCAGAAGAGCTTCGGCACAGGTGCCGCGACGAACTCGGCCGAAGATCTTGAATACACGAAGTGCATCCTGGTCATCGGAGCCAATCCGACCGAAGGCCACCCCGTCACCGGCGCACGCTTGAAGCAGCAGGTCATGAAAGGTGTGCCGCTCATCGTGATCGATCCACGCAAGATCGAACTGGTGCCCTATGCGAAGCATCACCTTCAGCTCCGCCCGGGCACGAATGTGGCGCTGCTGAACTTGTTCGCCCGTTTCATCCTGGATGCCGGCTTGGTGGATACCGAGTTTGTCCGCAAGCGCTGCGAGAACTGGGACGCCTTTGAATCTGGCCTTCGCGAGCTCGATATCGACGCGCTGGAAAAAATCACTGGCGTGGACAAGGAACTCGTCCGCGCCGCTGCTCTGGAATACGCCACGTCGGAGGCTGCCATGAGCTTCCATGGGCTCGGCGTCACCGAGCACGAGCAAGGTGCCAAGACCGTCATGCTCATCTCTAACCTCGCCATGATGACCGGCAATATCGGACGTCCAGGCGTTGGGGTGAATCCACTGCGCGGTCAAAACAACGTGCAGGGCGCCGCCGACATGGGCTGCCAACCGCATCAGGGCGCAGGCTATTTTGAAATGGATGACGTTACCGTACAAAAGCGCTACGCCGACTTCTACGGCATGCCTTCACCGACTGAACCCGGCTGGAAAATTCCACAAATGTTCGATGCCGCCATCGAAGGCAAATTGAAGGCTCTTTGGCTGATGGGCGAAGACGTTGTGCAGACCGATCCTGACGTGCATCACGTCCGTCATGCCATGGAAAGCCTGGAGTTCCTGGTCGTGCAGGAGATATTCATGACCGAGACCGCGAAGTATGCCAACGTCATCCTACCCGCGTCCAGCTTCCTGGAAAAGAGCGGCACCTTCACCAATGCCGAGCGCCGTGTGCAGCGTGTGAATGCTGCCGTCAAACCCCTCTCCGGCACCAAACCGGATGGACAAATCATGTGCGAAGTCTTGCAGCGTTTCGGCTTCCCACAGCCAGACTATACGCCCGATGGTGTGCTGGCCGAGATCGCTCAAATCGTGCCTTTCTTCCAAGGAGCCACTTGGGAAAATCTCAGCATCAACGGCAAGCAATGGCCCATCGCCGCTGACGGCACCGACACGCAAATCCTGCATCAGGAGTCCTTCAAGCGCGGTCTTGGCAAATTCCACTTCTTCCCTTGGATCGAGTCCACCGAGCTCAAGACCAACGGCCAAGAATTCCCCTTCATCCTCACCACCGGCCGCATTTTAGAGCACTACAACTGCGGCACCATGACCCGCCGCACCGACAACGTCCGCATCGTCGCCGAGGACGTGCTCGCCATCCATCCCGACGACGCGCGCCGCAAGGGCATCGCCACGGGCGATCGCGGCATCCTCTACACCACCTTCCACTTCCCCGACGCCATGGTGAACAACGTCACCGGCCAAGGCTGCGATGGCGACACCATGTGCCCCGAATACAAAGTCATCGCCGCCGATGTCGAATTCGTCAGCGCTGGGAAGCCAAAGAAGAAGCGGATGATGGAGATGGTGTGATCCTTGCTAGAAAGAGGGTTTTAACCTAATGAAATCAAGACTGCTGCGATTCCTGAAACTTATTGGATTAACAGCGCTCTTGATCGTGCTGCTTATTGTTGCGGGAATCGGTGCCATCTTCCTGCGCTCTGACTTGTATTCATTTCGTCCCAGACTGGGGCGAATTCACAAAATCATTGAGACACAGCGTCAAGCGACACCAACCATCCCCCCTTTTTTGCTGAAGTGCATCGAGAATGACTTAACCAATAACGGAGTCGATCTCTTTTCAGCAAAACAGCTACTCTTTCACTTCGATCTCAATAGAACCACCAATGTTCGTTGGCCAGCTCGTTGTTACATGTGGTGCTATTCAGTTCGCTGGCATATCAATCCGTCAGACAGAGACCTCCTAGCCTGCGCTTTTTTGGGCTCCGATGGTAATGGCCATCAGGGCATTCATCACATGTCACAACGGCTTCACAAAAAGCCAATCACAGAACTGAGTGAATACGAAATAGCCGAAGTCGTCGTCGCCTGCAGGGGGCCAACTCGCTACTTGCGAGACCGCGAAATTCTAAAACGTCATTCCGAGGATCTGGTGAGAATGACCCGATTTAGCGAAGCGGAACAATTCACATCCCTTCCTTGAGCTTCGTGATCAGATACTCCGTCGTTGTTTTGGCTTTCACATCGGTCACGCCGGGATAGAAAAGCTCACAGGCGATGCCGTTGGCTTTGCAATGTTCTTGCAGTTTCACGCCAAAGTTGGCGGTATGAGTCGGATCTTTCTGCTCTTGCCCGATGGCTGGAGGGGCACTGTAAAAAAGATAGATGGCTGGATCGTCTGCGGATACGAGAGCGTAGGGCGAGTATTCAGCGATCCATGGTAGGATCTTTTCCCGAGCAGCCACAAATGGCGCGACTGCGCACAAATTGCAATGCACGTGCGGCATCATGTAATGGAGCTTTCACGGGCGGCACCACATCCTGTGCCTGGGAAATGTAGCGGTAATTGATGGAGACCACGGAGATGCCCGCCTTCAAATACGGCTCGACCGTGATGCCTGCTTTATCCCCAGCCCGCCAACCCCCACCGTGGATGAAGAACAGCAGCGGTGTTGGCTTATCCGATTTTGCCTGCCAGAAATCCAGCACGTTCCGCTCAAATTCGCCATACTTCACATTGGCCGCAGTTGGAGCCGGATTCTTTGGATAGACCTTTTTAGCCGGAGCTGCTTTTTTCGGAGCTTCGGCCTTTTTGACAGGTGTTTCAGCGGCTAAGGCTAGACTGGTTAACAAAAGGAGAGTGAGGATGGGTTTCATGGCGTGACATGAAACGTGCCGACACTCTCCGACCTAGCAGCAAGATTGCCAAAGCATTCACTACGAACACAGACCTAGCGACTAACGACTAGCGAGTGAAGCGCTGAAGAGGCAGATAACTGGGAACTTGAGCTGGAATAAGGCGATTGAGATGCTCTGGGCGGGCGCGATCGTCGAGGAGCGCGTCGCGGACAAAGCTAAGAAGGTCATTGAACTCCGTCGTGGTGAGAGTCACAGGGGTCTTCAATAAAGGATCAAGATTGGCCAAAACAGGCGCTATGGGTCCCGTATTCCGAGTCAGATCAGCGGCTAGACCTGCTGCCGTTGGTGAGTAGGTTCTAGAGGCAGCGATGGTGTTCATGTGATATCTCATAGCATCGTCTAGGCGGGTGAAGGCTCCGTTGTGAAAGAAGGTCGGTTGGGTAGCCACATTCCGCAGCGGCGAACTGCGAAACTTGTAGGCATCAGCCGGATTACCGGTGATGTCATATAGCCCCCAGTCTTGATTACCCAGCGTTGAAAAAGAACCGTTGGCATCGCGAAAAGGCACATTGCAGGTCGTCTTGCCAAATTTTGGCGCAATCTGCGGTATGCCAGCGACGTGCATTTGGAAATCGCTAAACATTTCATTCGATTGGCCAGAAACGGAATGGCACTTCACGCAGTTGGCTTTACCAAAGAAAAGTAATCCACCGCGCTTCTGGGAGTCGGTCATGCAGGTGGTTTCACCACGGGCAAAACGGTCCACCGGCGCATTGGTGAAGCTGAGGCTAAACTCAAACTCGGCGATGGCCTGTGCCAGCATGTCAAAGGTGATCGCATCATTACCACCCATGGTTTTAAAAGCTTTCAAGAACTCGTAAGACCAGCTTTCATTGGCATTCAAACGGCCTAAGACCACATCACGAATAGGCTCATTTCGGAACTCGTCGAGAATGACCGTCGGGCCAGCACGCTGCACCACCACGGGAGGCGGCAGAGCCACGGCTGAGAAATTGCGCCCAGGCACATCGAAGATCCCGAAGTCGATCACTGTGGGATCATTGGGATTGGGTTGTGCGGATGGCGGCACCTGCACTGTCGTGCGCTTGAAGCCTGTAAAACCAGCCATTTCTGGCAATTCCGTCGGTGGGATGTGTGCCTGAGCTACAAGCAGATGACGAAACCTTGAGTCTCCAGCAGGAAAACGAGCGCTGCCCTCAGGATCAGGGAAAACATAACCTTTGGAGTTATTGAAAGGATCTCCAGAAACGGCACTGAAGCGCCCATTCCACATTAAGTTAGGATAAAACGCAGTATTGATGACGGATGGCGTGCGACGCTGATTGCGCGGTCCAGCACGCAAGGCACCGACAATGTCGTTGTTCTCCACACCAATGGCGATGGACTGTGAATCGCCCAGCCCATGATTGGGGGAGTGACAACCTGCACAACTGTTATCACCATGCAAAGCGAAGAACTTATCAAAGAAGATCTTCCGGCCTAATTCCACCTTCACTGGATCAAGAGATCGTCCCAATCTCTTGGTGAGCGTGCTTTCCATTCTGCCAGTGAATTGATGCTGTGATAGAGCCGACTGTAGCTGCCGAGAAAGCTCCGAAGAGGTCTGCGCCTGAGCGCTGCCGAAGCTAAGAATGAGCAGACAAGAAGCTTTCAAGAAGCGACCCGACAAAACGATGGATTTCATGAGAGTGAGGATTGGATGGGCAGCCTTCAAGCTGCGCCATGTCCTCTGACGGAGTTCCCCTGAGCTTATTCAAAAGCATGAAAACTCAGCTCTAAAAGACGTATCTATCATTTCCCCAAACCCGCATAATACGGTGCAATCCGGCGTGCGTGTTCATCATACGCTGCTTCAAAAATCTCTGCTGCGCGCTCGGCACCGATGACGACGCCCGCAGTCAGCACCTTGGGTGGTTGGCCTGCTTTGACCAGACGATCTGCCACCTCGGCTTTGATGGCGTTCACGAGCAAACATCCACCGACCGTGCTGCCTGGTGCCACAGGTGTATCCAGGCCCTCGATCTTTACCATGGCATCGCCAATCGGCGCTCCGGTATCTAGCACGATGTCGGCAAAGTCTTGCAGCTTCTTGCCTGCGTGATGCCGCGAGGTGCTGGCTTCTGAATGCACCTGGGAAATGATCGCCACGACCTTGACACCGCGACGTTGAAACTCTTCGGCCATTTCCACTGGCACAACATTGCAACCACCTGAAGACACCACCAACGCACTGTCGCCAGCTTTGAGATCAAAGTTCCGCAAAATGCGTGCCGCGAAGCCACTGACGTTTTCCAGAAACATCGCCTGTCGCTGCCCATTGGCCCCAACCACGAGATTATGAAACGTCAGACTCAGCTCAACGATGGGATTGAACCCTGGAAACGATCCATACCGTGGCCACATTTCCTCCACCAAAATGCGACTGTGTCCCGATCCAAACACATGCACCATTTGTCCCGCGAGAATGGTCTGAGCGAAGAGATCCGCGGTTTGCTGGATCAGCTGCAGCTGCTCGCGCACACGAGTGATAAGGTTTTCGCTGGCATTAAGATATTGGAGAGCTGGAGACATGAGGAAGAATATTTTTGAACCGCTAATGTAACGCTGATAAAACGCTAATGACAGATTCTTTAATTAGCGTCAGATAAGCGTCACATTAGCGGTTAGAAAGATTGGAGGCCGCGCCAAACGCTCCCGCCCACTCTCCCGCCGAAGCAAGAGCAAGACGTGCGCGGTGGCCACCAGGACGCCATTCGAATTCGTCGAGATAGCTTTGCAGCGGCTGCATCAACTGCTCACCAGCCCCTGAGGCGATGCCGCCGCCGAGAATGATCAGCTCAGGATCGAGGACGTTGATGAGAGAAGAAAGGCCAATGGCCAAATAGCGCACGGATTCCAGCCACAGGGCTTTGGCCTCTGCATCACCCGCAGAGGCGGCAGCAAGCAAGGTAAGCGTGTTTTCATAACGGCCCTGACCACGCTCCGGCAGTGTTTTGTTACCCAGAAAAGACTCGAGGCTGCCGGGTGTATTGAAGATGTCCTTTGGCGCTCCGGCCTCGACCGTGATATGTCCGAGGTGCCCACCACGTCCGATCGCTCCTTTCAGCAAGCGACCATCGCTGAGCACCGCTCCACCGACACCAGTGCCCAGGGTGATCATAAAAACATCTCGGCAGCCTTTGGCCGCGCCAATCCAGACTTCGCCGAGAAGCGCCGCATGAGCATCATTCAGCACCTGCACCTCACGTTCCAGAAAACTCGGCCAATCCAGTTTTTCCAGTCCCTGCATCCGCCCCGGCATCCAGTCGATGTAGCGACCCTT
>JAPLUM010000351.1 GCA_026397605.1 Verrucomicrobiota bacterium
CTTTTGATCCAGCACCTGCTCATCCGTTTGACGTTTCATCAAAAGGTAAAGCGCTGCGACAAACAGCAGCGGAAAGAAAAAGAAGCGGAGACGGTGAAGCATAAAAGGAGAATGGATCTAGGGTTAGCGTGGCTCACCCAGTTCTAATCCGTAGTCAGCTTGTCGTTACACCGAATGCCCAGTTTTCTTTGCCTCTGCGGCTAAATCGCGAGTCAACTGGCCAACCCCTTTGCCGCAGAGAGGCCAAGGAGCAGAGGTAAAACCCCAGTGTTTCTTAACCGCTAATGGGAACCCAATAAACGCTAATATCCAAAGGGCTTGATTCCTTTCTTTCTGTCTGCCTCATCATGACTCGATTGGGCTGCTTCTGGGTTCTGCCATTAGCGCTCATCAGCGGCCATTAGCGGTTTAAAAAGTTTGGGACCGTGCCTAAACACCCAAACCCTGACACCGCAGAGCACAGAAATTCAACGTGCCTTTGAGTGTGGAAGAGGAAGTCACCAGCCCCTGAATCTGGCAGGAAAATTTAGGGGCACGAAAATTTTCTTGCCCCTAAATCTTCTTGCCAACTTTCTGTTATTGGGTGGCTTCGCTAGTCGTGAGACAAGAGAATTTTAGAATCAGGGTATTTGGGTTGATTCTGCTGTCCCCATTCTCTCGGCATTGCCCACGGAAACAAACGCTGTGGCGTGGCGCTGTTCCGTGGGCGTGTTCGTCTGCCCGTTATTTGGTGGCAGCAGTTTTAGCCGTGCGGGGGCCTTGTGGGCCGCGTTTCTTGTATTCGCTTTTCTTTTTCAGGCCAGTGGCGGCGTATTGGTCGGAGCTTTTGCCGAATTTCGCGGCGATCTGCTCCTTCGCACCCAGCACCCACTCATGTTGCGCCCAGCGCAGCGTCATCACTTTGTCGCGTGCGTCATTGAGAGCGTTTTGTTTGAGCAGGTACTCCTCTTCCGCCTCTGCAAGCGCAGGGCGTATGCCAGTCTCTGTGCCATCTGCCGCCTCGTGATAGGCGACAGATTTCTCAAAGGCTGATTTCATGCTACTATAGTCCGGCATCGCGAGGATCGCGACAGCGGCGTCATTGTCTTCATCCTGCATCGCAGGACTCATTGGTTTCGTATTGGGTTCCATGGTATGCGGTCGGTTGCGAACCGATTCAGGCACTGGGCCATCTAGACGAAATCCCGGCATATCTAGAAATAACCGAGGGTCATCCAGGCGGGCTATTTGATCATCTGAATCCAGTGTTGTCATATCAGTTCAGGGTTGGTTGACGCTGATTTGGATTTCTCGGTCGCCAAATTCATTCAAAGAAAGTTCAAATTTCTTTCATGCCGTTCATGACCTCTCTCCCACTACCGCTGAAGCTTATTTCCCCTCGGCAAACCCTTCATCTGACCTGCCGAATTTGAATTTAGATCCGTCGAATTAAAGGTTCAGCGATATGAATTAAAGGTTCACACATCCGAATTTAAGACTCCGCCTTCCTAATTTCAAATTTCAATCTTCAAATTTCAAATTAACACACGTCCGAACTACTTACAAAACCCCTTCTGAACCTTGCACCTTTGCCTCTCCGCCCCTCTGCGGTCGTAACGAACGTCTCCAAGTTCTCGTTTTGCCGCAGAGGGGCAAAGGTTTTGCAAGAGGCTCGTCCACCACCAGCCTTTGCCAGAAAGTTTCTCCCGCCTTGAGCGCTGGCTACTTTCCCGCTCCAATCACCAGATTCATAGCGACACTCGTTTCTGAAATGAAGCCCCTCATTCTCCAACTCAACCCTGTTAATCCACAAAAAAGTGTGGACGAATCTGATTCGTCCACAATTTATTGTGGCTAAACAACGTTGAACTGAGCCGCTGCGCGGAGGGGCGTGTGGTGGTCTTGAGTGGGGAGTACACTGGGGGTCTATGTCACCTCTACGTGCCCAATACATCGGGCTGCTGACCCTTCGGGGCTACACGCAGCGAACTCAAGAGTCTTATATCAATGCTGTGGCGGCTTTGGGCCGTCATTACGAGCACTCGCCTCATCTGCTCAGCGATGAGCAGGTTCGTGATTATCTCCTCGGCCTGCATCAGCGTGGACTTAGCCGCAGCACGATCAATGTGGCGATCAGTGCGCTGCGGGTGTTCTACCGCGATTTGCTCAAGAGCCCGGTCGAGCGCATCGAGGAGTGCCTCCCGCGCCCACGTAAGGTGACTCGCCGCCCCAGAGTGTATAGCCGAGAGGAGTTGCGCACGCTGTTTCTCAAGGGCTGCCGTTCGCTGCGGGATCGGGCTTTTTTGATGACGGTTTATGGGGCGGGGTTGCGTCTGAGCGAGGCGTGTCACCTTCAGCTCGGTGATCTGGAAAGCTCGCGCGGGATGTTGCGGGTGGATCAGGGTAAGGGGAACAAGGATCGCTACACGGTGCTCTCGCCTTGGTTGCTGGAGGTGCTGCGTGATTACTGGCGTGCGTTCCGCCCACAGGGGCCGTGGCTTTTCCCAGCTTCAAGGCTGCCTGATCAACCGATGGTGGATGGCTCGGCGCAGTTGATTTTTTGCCGGGCGCTGAAGCGTGCGGGCTTGCCAAACCGTGGTGGCATTCACTGTCTGCGCCATTCCTTTGCCACGCATCTGCTGGAGGATGGGGTGGATGTGCTGACGATCAAGAAGCTGCTGGGCCATGCGAACTTTGCGACGACGGCGGGCTACCTGCATGTGACTGCGGAGCAGGCGGTGCGGGTGCGCTCGCCGCTCGATGTGATGGCACCTGCGACTCCGGTGATGCCACCTGCTGCGGTGGCTGATCCGCGCTCAAATAACCAGCACTAAACCTGCCACCACACACACTCGTCATGCCGACGCTCTCGATGAATGAGGGGGCTGGTGTGCAGGCTGGGGATAAGGGCTGCTCTGCGCCTGCTGCGAACACTCCGCGCCTGACTCTGGCGCGGGTGATCGGGGCGGCGCTGCGGCTCTTTCCCAGGCCTGCGCTCTGCGCTCATGCCTGGAAGGTGATCAATGCGCTGCTGGCCTGCCGCACGCCGCTGCTGGGCGCGCATCGCCACCACTGCGCGGACTGCGGACGGGATCATCTGGTGCCGCACTCTTGCCGCAATCGCCACTGCCCGGGCTGCCAGGCCGCGCAGTCGCGTGAGTGGCTGGAGCGGCAGATGCTGTGCCTGCTGCCGGTGCATTACTTCCATGTGGTCTTCACCCTGCCGCATAGCCTCAATGCGCTCATCGCGCAGAACCGCCGTGCTTTGCATGACCTGCTCTTTGAGTGTGTGAGCGCGACGCTGCTGGAGTTCGGACAAAACAAGTTCAAGACGCGGCTGGGCGTGACGGCGGTGCTGCATACATGGAGTCAGACGCTGCTGGATCACCATCACCTACACTGCATCGTCACCGGTGGTGGTCTGACTGCGGATGGCAGCCAGTGGCGCGGTGTGCGCAGCGGTTATCTCTTTCCCAAACGAGCCTTATCCAAAGTGTTCCGCGCAAAGTATCGCGATGGTTTGCAGCGGCTCTTTGATGAGGGCAAGCTAGAGTTCCACGGCCAGCTCGCGGGCCTCGCCGAGGTCCGCGCGTTCCAGCAACTCAAGCGTGAAGCCATGCGCAAAAAATGGGTCGTGTATGCAAAGCGGCCCTTTGCTGGGCCAGAGCAAGTGCTGCGCTATCTCTCACGCTACACGCACCGCGTCGCCATCGGCAACGGGCGGCTACTCTCGATGGATACGAAGGCACGCACAGTGACCTTTGGCTACAAAGACTACGCCGCAGACGCGCAACGCAAAGTCATGACCTTGCGGCTCGATGAGTTCCTGCGGCGCTTTTGTCTGCACATCCTGCCGGAGCGATTTGTGAAGATCCGGCACTACGGACTGCTCGCCAATCGCGGGCGGCAAGAGCGCATCGAACAAGCCCGCGCCCTGCTGCCAGCGAGCGCCCCATTGGCAGCAGCGAACGCCGAGCCAGCCACCGTCGCAGCGACCGAGACCGGTAAAGTCGCCGTAAAGAACTGCCCACACTGCGGCAGCGAGCGAGTGAGTCTAGTGGACATCTACCACAAGCCCCATCAGATCCCCACGTTTCTGCTGCGCGAGGTCGTGCCCGTGCCCGACGACAGCACCTGAGCATTCATTGATGAAGCCATTGAACCCATCATCGAACCCACGTCAAGCAGCCCTCCAGGTCTGCAACAAACGTCCACGCCCAGAAGTCGAGATCAGGCAGCGTGGAGAGTCAAAATCGAGCCTCAAAGACCCAAACAGCAGCAGCACCGAAGTCCCAGCAAAGCCCGATGAGGCAGTAAACCAGACAATCCAGCTGAGTCGCCCGACCAAGCCGACCCCAGGAAACCAAGGCAGCCGATACAAACTCCGATAAGGGGATCTAGCGCGCCCAGCAGCTCAGTCCAACAGCAGTGTATCCGCCCAAGAGGCGGACGACCCGCTCACCCCAAAAACAGTCTTGCCTCCGCCCCCTGCACGGATACACTGCTTAACGTTCGGCAAAATAGTCAGAGTATCACAACCACCCAATGAAGAATCGCATGCTCAAAATAGCCTACTTAGTC
>JAPLUM010000242.1 GCA_026397605.1 Verrucomicrobiota bacterium
TCCTGACAGCCAGCGTTTTGGCCAGACCAGGAACACCTTCAAGAAGCACGTGACCATTGGTCAACAGGGCCACGAGGAGGCGATCTACGAGTTCAGTTTGGCCAATGAGGACTCGGGCAATTTCAGTCCGGAGGGGTTGCACCCAAGCGGCGGATTTGGCGATGGTTTCCTTATCAGGGATAGAAGGGGTAGAGACAGCGGGTTCAGACATGCAGTAGTAAAGTTCAATGGGGGGAGCGTCTGAGTCAAGACTAGACACTCATGTTCAAAACGATACCCAAACAACTGCTAGTGCATCTAAATCCAAAAATCTTCTCAACGCTCACGACGACGATCTGAAGGCAGCCCGGCGCTGAAACGACCGGCTCCTTCGGAAAAGGAGCTAGGAGCCGAGACGACACGACCGCCACCAGAGTCAGCACGACCGCTGGGTCTTGGCATTGAAGGTGCCTCAAAAGAGCGGCTGGGCGCACTGAATGAGGGACTAGGAGCCGCAGGAGCCGACGGGAATGTGGGCCGGGACAGTGTGCGTGGAGCCGGCAGATTGGGGATAGATGGCGGGCTGCTGTAGACTGGGCTGCCACGGAAAGTGGATGGGCGCGTCACCTGAGAGGCATAAGCATGACTGGAAGAAACGGGGCGACCATGTGAGACGGTGTGGTGATGTGAGTTATAATTTGAGCCTCCATAGCCATAGGAGGTGTTGCAGCTATTGCCGAAACCACCGCCAAACCCACCACCAAAGATCCCAAAAGTGCTCACCGCTGGTGCAAAAACGGGTGTCGGGGCACAGTACCCAGAGTCGTAGTAACCTGAGTTACCATAAACAGGCCCAGAAGAGAAACCTCCTGCAACAGGCACCCCATAAGGATCAACAACGCAGGATGACAAAGATAACCCGCAAACAGCGGCACAACCCAGAGCGAGAATAGAATTTTTCATAGTGGCAATCTCTGACGTCCAGAAATCAGACCTATTCATTTAAATTCATCTTTTTCAAAAATAGGTCTCAGAGAGTCCGCGTACATGACTAACCCGTCGTCCGCAGACCAGAAGCCAGCGCATTGATGGAGATCAGCATGTCAGGCAACATCCCATCAGCGATCTCCGTCTCCCCTGCCAGCAGGCGTGCACGCCAGTCACGAAGCAGATTCACCTGCTGGACATGCAATACCTGCAGCGGTTCCTCACGGAAATTGAGAGTATAAGCCAATCGTGGTCGGCGATCTGCAAAGGTTCCTTGAAAGAGTTCTTCGAGGATTGCCTTTGTGCGCTCGTATTCGGCTAGGATGATGCCCAGGAATCGTTCGCGGATCTCCACATCAGCAACGAGACCTGCATACAGTTTCATCAGGTCCACCTTCACACTGACCAGTGAACTTTCGATATTTGTCAGAACATAGCGCAGAAATGGTGACGACTTTAATCCAGCCTGCACGGCCAGGAAGCCCGCCTGATTCTCATTCTTTAATCGCTCCAGAGCTGAGCCAGCACCAAACAAACCTGGCAGATAAAAGCGTGACTGCGTCCAAGAAAAGACCCAAGGAATAGCGCGCAAATCATCGAGTGTCGCCTGCCCAGTGCGACGTGAAGGACGGGAGCCAATTCGAGCGTGTTCCAGCGCATCAATCGGAGTCGCACTGCGGTAAAAGGTCATGAAGCCAGGCGTCTGTAAGAGCGCACGGTAGGCATCTCGGCTCCATCCGGCCAAGAGATCTAGAGTTGGAAACAAATCCTGAGAAACCTGCGGCCCGTGGCGATGCCGGGCCGTGGCACAAGCGGCAGACGCCATGAGTAACTCCGTATTATACACAGCTGACCCTAAGTGGGCATACTTCTGAGCAATCGTCTCCCCCTGCTCTGTCATGCGCAGGCAGCCGCTGAGAGATCCCTGAGGCAGTGCCTCCATGAACCAATGCGTTGGCCCTGCACCACGCCCCACCGTGCCACCACGACCATGAAAAAAGATGGGGGTCACACCATGCTTCTTCGTGGCTTCAGAAAGCTCATTTTGTGCCCGATGCAGCGCCCACTGGCTGGCAAAGATACCGCAGTCTTTATTGGAGTCTGAGTAACCCACCATCATCTGTAGGGTTGGCTTCACCACATTCAGACTGCGGCGCGTCACTGGGTGTGACAAAAACTCATCCACGATTCCAGGACCAGATTCCAGATCTCCCATCGTCTCAAACAAAGGCGTTACTGGTAAAGGACAGCGCAGACCTCCATCAACCCAAGTCATCAGACCCGCCTCACGTGCTAAGATATACACGGTGAGTAAATCCTCTACGGTCCTTGTCATGGATACAATGAGAGCACCTAGGCCAGCCGTTCCATATTTAGCGATGTGTGCCACCAGCACACGATGACAATCCAAGACTGTATCTGCCTCAGGACCAGCTGACATGCCAGCTGCCAGGAAAGGCCGAGGCGAGAGCAGTTCCTGCTCTAAAAGAGCGCGTTTTTCTGCCAAAGACCAAGCCGAAAGCGGGCGATCTCCCAGCAGTCCAGCTTTACTCAGCAATTGCTCCATTGCCTTTTCATGAAAAGCCGAATTTTGACGAATATCTAACGTCGCTGAGTGGAAACCAAAGGCCTCTAAGCGACGACGGAACGGCACGATGAACTCAGTCACCAGCCCCGCAGCTCCGACCGACTCCAAAGATTCAGCATAAGCATTCAGATCCGTCAACAGATCCAGCGGCGTCGCGTAACCGGCCTGAGCACCAGGCTTTTCGATTTCCAAGGCGAGGCGGGCTTTGATCATGTAGGCCGCAAAACGCCAGGGCTCTTCCTTATTGCGCTCCAAGATGTAATCTACATCCACAGAACTTTCCGCACTCAGCACGGACTTCAGCTTTTCAATCAGCGCTTGCAGCACTGGAGGCGTCGTCTGGAAAAGTGAGCTGAGTGGTGAATTCTGGGCAAGCGTCTCAATATCGCGGCGATGAGTGCGCAGAGCGCTGCTACGCATGGCTTTGAGTGCTTTAGAGGTCACCTCAGCGGTCACAAAAGGATGCCCATCCCGATCTCCACCGATCCAGCTACCGAATCGGATCAACGGAGGCAGACTATCCACCTTTGCCGGATTAAAACCCGCAGCGATCCAGGCCTCACGCAGGTGAATATGAGCACGAGTCAAAGACTCAGGAAAGACATCGCGAAGATAATGCAGAACATTTTGCATCTCAGCATCGATCGTGGGCCGAGTGACATGGATCTCACCCGTGCGCCAGAGATTTTCCAGCTGCGTCTGAAGCTGGGCCTGAATCCGGTCCTGTTCACGCGGAGTGTAGGCTAGATTCTCGTGACGGTTCATGAGGCCGTAGATCTCCAGATGGAGATCCCGGACCGATTCACGCTTAGCTTCAGTCGGGTGGGCCGTTAAAACCGGCTCCACTAACACATCACGCAGCACAGCCACCAGCTCATCTTCGCTGAGGCCAAGCTCCTTCATTTGCCGCAGATTATCCGGCCACATGCCCGGCTCGGCAATCGGGCCGCGCTCCTTTTCACGCAATCTTCGGATCTGAGAAGCTGCACGCTCCTCCACAATGTTCAGCAGCTGAAAGGCAATCGAATACGCCTGCCCGAGGGCACGGCTCGGCAGTGGGCTAGCTGCCTCAGGCTTTCCTAGCCAAGGCAGCCTTTCGGCCAGAGCACCTTCACCGATACGATGAAGCACTGCCGCAAAGGCAGTCATGAGAAATTTAAGGTCGTCTTCGAGCAGTCGGAAGCCATGCTCCCGAAGGGGATTGGTTGAGGTCATCTCATTCTCTATAAGCAGAAAGGATGCCGCTGCACGCGTCTGCCGAAAAAAAGTTGCCCTGGCCTGAAAATTATTTCACCACACCCGTAAACCCAGCTTTGTTCATGCCAGCAATCAGGTCTGCCTCCGTGAAGTCGCCCTTAACGGTGAAGGTGCTGGCTTTGGAAACAATCGTGTGCTCGCTGACTCCTGGGACTGCCTTCACGGCTTCAATCATCGCATTCGCACATTTTTGGCAGCAAAGATGAGCCCCGGAGACCGTCGCTTCAGCGAGCTTTTTGACCGGCTTAGTCGTTGAAAATGAAGAGCTAGCCTGTTCTTCAGCGGCGTCACTTGTCCCAAAGTAACCAGCCGCCATAATCGCCTCGACTGCCTTCTTGGCACTCACTTTGGACTTAGAGGTGACTTTCACCATCTTTCCCTCAGCCGTCACCGTCACGCCTTCAACACTACCGCCCGCCTTGGTGATACCGTTGGTACAGCTCTTGCAGCAATTATGCACGCCAGAGAGAGTGATGGTCGTTTCAGCGCTGACAAAGCTAGCGGCAAAGAAGAGAGAGGCAAGAAGGGTGTATTTCATAGCTATGCAGTAACGTCATTATTTGAGGAATCTTAGCCTTTTGTTTAGCAAACCGATTCATTCGATCATACTTGAACAAAAAGAGACATCTTCCTTGGCTAACAGCTGCTACTGACGACGTTCCATTCCACACCAAAAAAATCTGCTTTTTGAATGAATGATTTTGTCAGACCGACGTCTGAGAAAATGCTGCGATGATTGCAGCACCTCCAAAAAACAAAAAACATGAAAACCTCCCTTCGTCATCTGGCTACTGTCGGTGTCCTTGGTATCGCCCTTACTTTAACATCCTGCGTGAGCCCCTACTATGGTGGTGGCTACTACGGCGGGCCTGGACCGGGTCAACAACGCGGCACGGTCGTCGGTGCTCTGGGTGGGGGTGCGGTTGGTGGCATTATTGGCAATCAAAGCGGTCGCGGACTGGAAGGAGCAGCCATCGGTGCTCTTCTTGGTGGTCTCGCAGGCTCAAGCCTAGGTGCCAGCAATGATCAGCGCTACTACGGAAACAACGTCGGCTACTATGGACGCCCTGCACCAGTGATGTATCGCCGCGTGGGTTATGGCTACGGTGGACCAGTCGGATTTGGCAACGCTTGCGCTCCTCGCCCTGCCTTTAGCAGTATTTCTATCGGCACAGGTTTCGGCGGCGGCTGTGGCCCATTTGTCGGCGGCGGCTTTAACCGGGGCTTCGGTGGTGGCTTCAACCCAGGCTTCGGTGGTGGTTGCTGGTAATGATAAATGCCTTTTTGTCGAGAGCCCGGTCACTTCGACCGGGCTTTTTTGTGGGCAGATTTCTTGGCAACTGACTTGGCCGTGACCGCTTTCTTTTTGATCGACTTTTTAGCAGGCGCTTTGTCTTCAGCGATGGGCGGCGGTGCCAAATCGACGTCAGGTAGGGTTATCTCGCCGAGTTCAATGCCAAAGAGGGCGGATAGGTCGGTGCCATCAAGCTCGGTGCCAGAACCGAGATCGTCCATGGTGGCGGAACTGGCGCTGGATAGTAACTCGGCCTGATCGACGCAAGCGGATCTCTTTCGGCTTTGGAAATAGGCCATACTGAGGATCAGTTAGCACCTTCATGAGTCCGTCACCCAACTTGCCCGAAAGCAGATCCAGCATGGAACTCACCTGACCTGCGCTAGAGGTGACAATCTGCTGCCACTGGACGCTCGGGAGCGGCTGAATGCGGATGCTGGCCTCATAAAGCTCTGATCCGGCGACGACTGCGCTGAGCTTCCCTGGGGTAATCTCGAGATTGTAAACTTTGCCCTGCCTGAGATAGCTGCGGCCGCGAGGCAGTCGAGACTCATACTGCTGATAAGACTCTAGATTCCGACACCAAGCCTGCCCCCAAAAGGTGGTGCAGAGTTTTTTCTGCCCAGCGGGTGCAGGCAGCACGTCAAAGCTCTCGCCACGTTTGATTCGCTTAGCGATCTCCCGCTCTAGGCGCTTTTTCTGTTCTTTGACGTCTTCATAGGACCACCACATAGATTTCAAAAGTGACTTTAAGTTCCTGCTCGACGCGCGGCGATGATGATCTCTTGCTGCGCGCCTTGTAGCATTTCAGTCCAAAGTTTTTCGCGTCCTGCCATTTTATCTGGCGACCAGCGATTGCCGATGCTGGTGGCATCCAATAGGACAATAAGCTCGGCATCGCGCTGACGGCTGGAAAGGGCTTGCTTCACATCTAGAACGAAACGGCGCTGAACCTCCAACTCCGGCGTGGTGGCTAAGTTAAAAACAATGAAGACTCGGGGATGAGCGGGCTTCCAGTCAGCGACGAAATCATCCTCGTCTCCCAATGGAACATGGATCATTTCCGTCTCGATCATACGCCCGAAGCGATCACGCACGCCACGGGTCCAAACTTCGCGATGAGTCGGCGTAGCATCGGTGGCGTGGATGAGCACGGTGATGACTTCCTGACCGCCTTCCACACTTCGTAGAGTCCGGATCAAATAGGTCTGCCAGCCTAAAGAGCGCATTCTTTTGATCATCACGACGTGAGCTCGCCAGACGCTGAGGAGGGCCAGTAAAAGACGTGGCGTGATCACAAGAAGCAGCAGGGTGCCTGCATACAGATGAATCCAAGGCAAAGCGGGAGCAGATGAGGCTGCCTGTCCCAGAGTGCGCTGCATGTCAGTTAGCTTCTCTAAAGGCAAAGGTAACCGCAGCACCGAGGAGGCAGGTTTAAACAAAGTCCCAAAAAAAGCCTGCGCCTGACTATCACTCAGCAAGGTGCTTTCCCACACGGCACGATACTCCTTGGACCAACCATGAGCGTAAAGGCCGATGATGCTACCTAAGGCCAGCATGGCTGCAGCAATGTGTAACCAGGCACGAAAGCGACGCTGCCAACGCTCTGCGGCAGGTGCATCAGCTAACTGAGAAAAACGCTGATCCACGGTCATGCCCGTTGGCACATCCCCTTCCCCGCTGCGATCTGCTGGGGATGGGCTCAGACGAAGCGCTAGCCACTCGATCATCGGGCTACGATTTGCAGATTTCAGCTCAAGAAACAAGGCCGCGACCATGATGACGACATTCCAAGCCAACACACCGACTAATGGCAGTGCTAATAGATTAAATTCTGTCTCCTGATCTAAACCTGAAACGGTGTAGCCTAGAAGAAGTGCAGCAATCCAGCCAGCCAGCATCCAAGCGGTGCGTCCCTGCACGGCAGTCAGCCTTTCCATCACACGGACGAGCGATCCACTCCAGCCGATGACCTCCTGCTCAAGCTTTCGAGATCGTCTCAAAAGAAACGCTTCTTCGCGATCTCCAATGCGCTCGCTCTGGATCATGTCTGAAGTCAGTCCGGCGCAGGTACGACCCGTAGCATCGCGGCGGCGTTCTTCGGTCAAAAGGAGTCCCTCGGTGTCACCCTCTTCGATTGCGCGCCAGCGCAGGATAGTCAGCCAGTCGTTCCAGTGCATGCAGGTCAGGGGTCAGCCATGCTTGAGCCTGACATCTTTGATGCCAGCACTTTTGAGATTGGTTTGCAGCTTTTTCAGAATGCGTGTGCGCTCCATTGCCAGAGCATGGTGAACCGTCGGCTGAAGCACGCGGACCATGAGCACACCGCGCTGGATCGAATCTGGCCGTGAATGCTGGAAAAGGAAGTCGCCCACGATATCACGCCAAGCGGCCAGCACTTCCTCAAGCTTCATGCGGTCTGCGATTCCGGCCTGAGCCACGATCTTTCCCACCAGATCAGCTACGCTGAGAGCAGGCAGATCAATGATTGGCCCCTCATCCACACCACGCCACGCCGACACCATCGCATGGCGGCGACGCTGGGCATAAGTGGGGATGCGATTGGACATGTCCGCAAGATGAACAGGACCGGAGCAAAATGCGAGAGATTAAAGTGACCAAGCCAGATCTATTCATGAAAGTCGTAGCGAGACGCCGCGAATTTCCTTTCCAGCAGACAATCCACGGCGCGCAGGATGTGGAACGGGGAGTAACTTTCACCTAACTTGGCAGGAAAATTTTCTTGCCACTAAAATATTCCTGCCAGTTTCAGCGGTGGCAGATCGAGTTAGTCGGGAGTAACCGAACTCCGCTGCGCTGAAGTGTGGAAGCGGGAGTAACTTTTGCTAGGAAAAACACCAAGTTAGTCGGGAGGCTCACGGCATTTTCTATACTGTGACTGAAGATGACGTGAGTGATCTGTTACCCTGAGTCCTTGAGCTGATTCACTTCTGAGGCCGGATCACCACGATCTCACCGAGCATTTGCTCTTGTTCGACCATGAGATGATTGAGCTTCATCAGTTCTAAAACAGCCAGGAAGGTGACGATCACCTCGACTCGGCTAGCGGCATCACTGAAAAGGTTTTCAAAACGCACCCTTGCCCCCATCGGAATAGCCTCCAGCAGGTGCTCGATCTTATCAGCGACGGTGTAGCGGTCACTGACGATCTCACGGATGTCAGTCGTATTCTCGAAGCGCTTCAAGACGCGCTGGAAAGCCCGGATAAGATCAAAGATACCCACCTCGCCTACAATATCAGGCTGCTCGCTCAGATCAATCGGCTCAGGATTCGTGGCAAAAAACTCGTCGCCTTTGATCTCCTGATGGCCTAGGAACTGGGCCGCATCTTTAAACTTCTTATACTCCACCAACTGGCGGATCAGCTCCCAACGCGGATCTTCTTCATCCGCATCATCCTCAGGTGGCTGCAGTGTCTGCGGCAGTAGCTCACGGCTCTTGATGTACATCAAATTAGCAGCCATGACGATGAACTCGCTGGCCAGCTCCACATTGAGCATTTTGAAGGTATTGATGTAAGCCAGATACTGCTTTGTGATGCGCTCAATGGAGACATCATAAATCCCGATCTCATCCTTCTTGATGAGATACAGCAACAGGTCGAGAGGCCCCTCGAAAATCTCTAACTTAACTTTGTAATCCTTGTCTTCCACCTTTTCAGCTATGGGCAGGAGCTTGCAGGATGCTAGGGGAAAATCAGCCCACCTTCACCACCGCCTTTACCACGCCCGTGCTAGGTTTGACCCAGTCAACGATCTGCTCGGGCAATTCGTCAAAATCACAGCAATGAGTGATCCACGGTCTTGTATCGATCTGGCCTGACTCGATCAATCCGAGAATGCGCGGAAAGTCAGCACTCACAGCATTCCGACTAGCTAGGAGAGTGAGCTCACGACGATGGAACAAGGCATCATCCAGCAAGACCGGTTCTTTGGTAATCCCGACATAGACAATGCGCCCAGTGAATCTAGCCAACTTAAGAGAACGTGCCATGGAGCCCGAATGGCCTGTGGCATCAAAAATGACCTGTGCGCAAGGCTCATCAGGCAGACTGCCCACCACGCGCACCGACGGATAATGCTGCTGCACAAACGCACGCCGAGACTCATTTAGATCCAGCACCGTGATCGTTGCGCCCGTGAGCTTGGCAAACTCCAGCACGGTCAGACCAATCGGACCTGCACCGATGATCAAAACATCCTCACCAGATACAATGCCAGCACGGTTCACGGCATGGCAGCCGATGGCCAGCGTCTCCACCAAGGCCAGCTGTTCAAAGCTCAGTGCATTGCAAGGGTGCAACTTTGCAGCAGGCAAGATCATTCGCTCACGCATGCCTCCATCACAATGCACGCCCAGCACCTGCAAGGTCTCACAGCAATTCGTTTTCCCCTGAAGGCAGGCATGACAATGACCGCAGTTCAAATAAGGCTCCACCGCGCAGTGATCTCCTACCTTCACGTGCGTCACCCCAGACCCTACAGCCAGGACCTCAACGCCCAACTCATGACCAAGAATGCGCGGATACTCGATGAACGGCATCTTTCCCAGATACCCAGCAATATCCGTGCCGCAGATACCAATCGCACGAATGGCCACTAAAGCCTGGCCAGCAGCGGGCGCAGCGGCTTCAGGCAGCTCCATGAGGTCCATGCGACCTGACTCATTTAGAGAGAGCGCTTTCATGGTGAAAAATCACACAGCTCCAAAGCGACGGTGCCTCTTGCCATAAGCACGCACCGCCTCTACGAGATCGTCTTTACCGAAATCAGGCCAAAATTTCTCCGTGATGAAAAACTCCGTGTAACTCAGCTGCCAGAGCAGGAAATTCGACAAGCGCATCTCACCACTTGTGCGGATCAGCAGATCTGGATCGGGGTAATAGCGGGTGTAAAGATGCTTGCCAAAAACATCGATATCGATCATGCCCTTATCAAGATGGCCGCGCTCGACACTTTCGATCAGGCTTTTCACCCCATCAACGATCTCCTCACGCCCACCATAGCTCAACGCTAAGATCAGCGTTAGCCCAGTATTCTGGGAGGTGGACTCGATGGAGCGATGCAACTGCGCCTGACAACTTTCAGGCAAATCATGCAGCCTACCAATGGCTTGCAGGCGGATATTCTGTTCCTGCATTTCAGGCGTTTTTTGCCTGAGGAACAACTCCAGCAACTTCATGAGTGCATCCACTTCGCGCTTCGGACGCTTCCAGTTTTCAGAGGAAAAAGCATACAGCGTGAGAAACTCCACGCCCAACTCATTACAACCTTCCGAGACACGCCGGACCGTCTCCGCGCCTTGGCGGTGCCCCTCGGTACGCGGCAGACCACGCTCCTTAGCCCAGCGACCATTTCCATCCATGATGATGGCAATGTGGCGCGGGACATTTTTCAGATCTTCGGTAGGAGGCATGCAGCGGATTAATAGCAGACTATCAGCAAGTGCAAATCCGCACCACTCTTGTCTGCAACTTTCCTCCTGCTACCCGAGTTTAACGGTTCTGCCATGAAATCCGCCTTTTTATTCCTTCTCTCCGCCACTGCCATCTGCCATGCCCAGCTACCCGATGCTGAAAAGAAAGCTGCCATCATGTTTGAGAAGGTGGACTTGAACCAAGACGGCAAAATCAGCCGCGAAGAGCTGCCCGAGCGCCTTCGCGCCAATTTTGATCGAGCCGATGCCGACAAAGACGGCGGCATTTCCAAAGCAGAACACATCGCCGCACTCACACGGATGGCAGGCCAAGCGAAAAAATCCGGTGCTCGCCAGATGCCTGCCGATATCGAGGCCTTCCTGGATCTGCCCTACGCGGACACAGACAATCCACGCCAAAAGCTGGACCTCTTTTTGCCAAAAAATCGCAAGTCAGAGCAAGCCCTGCCCGTCATCGCCTTCATCCACGGAGGCGGCTGGAAGGGCGGCGATAAAGCCAGCGGCCTGGGCAACATCGCCCGCTATGTGCAGAGTGGCGACTATGCCGGCATCTCCATCGGCTACCGCCTCACCGATCAGGCCCAGTGGCCAGCGCAGATCCATGATTGCAAAGCCGCCATCCGCTGGATCAAAGCCAACGCCAAAGAGCGCGGGCTCGATGCCAGCAAAATCGCCGTCTGGGGCACTTCCGCAGGCGGTCACCTTGTCTCCTTTCTCGGCACAAGTGGCGACGTGCCAGAGCTTGAAGGCACACTCGGCAAGCACCTCGATCAAAACAGCCAAGTGACCTGCGTGGTGAACTATTTTGGCCCCGAAAACTTCCTGAGCATGGTTCGCCAACCCAGCAGCATGGACCGTTCAAAAGGCAAGGACTACCCGGAGGCACTCCTGCTCGGTGGCCCCGTTCAGGAGAAGGAAGCTGCCGCCAAAGAGGCCTCACCCGTGACACATGCCTCTAAAGGCGACGCCCCCTTCTTCACTGCTCATGGCAATAAGGACCCCCTCGTCCCCTTTGCCCAGGGGCAAGAAATCCACGCTGCACTGCAAAAAGCTGGTGTCCCCTCCCTCTTCCAAGAAATGACCAACGGCGGTCACGGCTTCAAAAGCCCGATCTTGGACGAACGCGTGAAACAATTCCTCGATCTCCACCTCCGTAGCGTTTCCGCCGAGATCGTAACTCCCCCAATTGTGGTCGAAGAGAGGAAATAAAGGACTTGCCCCCTCTGGGTTCGTATCAGGTAGGGCAGCTGGTCCCTCAGTCGCCGTCACCCTGACGCGGCGCTTGGAGGACCAAGCGCCCTACCTGAATCATCGGATGCGGCACGGCGCGTCCCCTAGTTGAGGCGGGGCAAACCAGGAACCAGGAACCAAGAACCAGTCGTCAGTCGTCAGACATCAGAGAGACGTGTCCTCCATAGCTCGAAGAGCGAAGGAGGAACCAAGAACCAAGAACGAGGAACCAAGAACACTTAAACCTACCTCCGCCCATTCAGGATCAGCTCATCCACCTTGTTGATGAGGTCCTGCATCTGCTGCTGATTGTAACTACCATCGGCCCCTTGGCCGAACGTGCTCACGCCATTGGTATTGTTGCTGGTGCCGCCGAGGGCATTGCTGATCGCGCTGCTCAGCATGGCCTCGTTCACTTCACCGGGCGGGCCTTGACTGCCGTCGGTCCCATCGCTGCCATCCTGGCCGCGTGGGATGCCGAAGCTGAAGCGTACGTTGCTGCCGTCGAAGCTCGTCTGCACCGTGGCAGCTTGACCGGGATCGAGCGTGGTCACGCCATCGACGACGGCTTGGGCAAACGGCGGACCCTGCGGTCCTGGACCGCCGTCACTGCCGCTGCCGCCTTGCGGGCCTTGACCGCCATCGTTGCCGCGCGGGATAGCGAAGGTGAAGCGCACGTTCACTCCATCAAAGCTCACACCGACAGAGGCCGATTCCCAGGGATTCAGCGTCGTCACGCTATCCACCACGGCTTGGGCAAAGGGTGGGCCAACTAAACCATCCTGCCCCGCTTGACCGGGCAGACCTTCCTGTCCCTGCGGGATTTCAAAGCTGAAGTGCAGCGTATTGCCGATCACGCTCACACTGGCATTCGCGGGACTGCCCTGCGGCAGCGTGTTCGTGCTGTCCACCTGCGCGGCGGTCAGAGTCGGCACGGCATCGATCAGGGCTTTGAGGCCGTTGAATTGACTGCGAAACATCGCAGAGGTGGCATCCGCATTGGCAGCGGGGATGTTGGGATCAAAGGACATATAAAAAAGAGGAACCCGCCGCGCAGTGACGGGTTGGGTTGAGATTGGCTGACCCGTGACTGCGCCACAGGTGGTTTGGCTGTTTGAGTGCCAGTTTAAGAAAGCGTGATGCTGACGATGTCACTCGCCAGACCTACTTCCACATTGTCG
>JAPLUM010000019.1 GCA_026397605.1 Verrucomicrobiota bacterium
TGAAACTGATCGACTTTGTCGGGGCATTCGGGAATGGATGTTTTGCTGTAATGATTTCCAAGCCAGTCATTGAACTCACTAGGCGAACCATTCCAGCCGATCCGAGCGCAATCCGACCACCATCAGGACTGAAAACCATGGTTTCGGTCGGAGTGTCAAATGCGGCTTTACTTAACTCTGTTCCAGTTGCGCCATCGAAGACATGAATGGAGTTATCATCACAGCTCAGCACAACTAGTTTCCCATCTTCACTAAGGCTGATTCCAATAGGTGGAGATTTAAGGGCTATCCGACTTAACTCATTGCCAGATTTTGAATCATACAGACTCGAATGCCCAATTCGTCGTGCGATGGCAAAGCGTTGTCCGTTACTGGAAAACTTGACATAGCGCGACCCACGTTCTGCTATTCCTGCAATCATTGTGTTGGTCGAGCGACTGGTTCCGTCCATGACACCTGGCTCAAATACTCGAATTGTCTTTTCGTCACCCGTGGCTGCAAAATAGTGACCATCGGGGCTGAATCCTATAGAATACAGGTAACCTCCAAAATATAAGTTTGCGGCATCCTCTCCGGTGGCGGTGTTAATAATTCGCACTGCGTGATGGCTACTGGTGCCAGCGAGCCAACGACCATCAGGGCTATATTTCAGCATTCGCCCGGCTCCGGGAAACTGAATAGTTCGGTTCACGATGCCTGTTGGCAAAGCTATGAATGCTAGTTCGGCTTTGTCGGGGTTCTTGGAATCCCTGCGGCTAACTGCCAGACTTGTTCCGTCTGGGTTAAAGGCACAAAGGACACCAAGTGCCTGCCTGAAGAGCGCTTGCCCAGAAGAGGCCTCGATTACTGCAAGACCGCCGCCCCCATTTTCGCAGGCCAAATAGCGTCCATCAGGACTAAACCGAACCGCCAATACCCGAGCTGCATAACTCTTTTGATAGATAACCTTGCCAGTTAGAGCATCAATCAAGTGAAGCATCTTGTCGTTACCTCCTGCGGCATAGACACCACCGCGTGGGCTGTAAGCGACAGAGTAAACAGCTCCTTGATGAGTAGTCCTGCTAATGATCTTGCCCGTTGAAACCTCAAGGACACTCGTTTCGAAATATTTTCCTGAAATTGATGAACTAAATCCACCAACGCCAATGGCTAGGCAGCTCCCATCAGGGCTAAAGCTAATTGAGTTCACTCGATCTCGCATTTCTGCCTTGATCATTTGCCTTCCTGTTTGTGCTTCCAAAATTTGCACTCCCCCATCATAGCCGCCAGCAGCCAAGTAGCGTCCATCAGGACTAAATGCCAACGGCGCCTCTGAAGATGGGTTGCTCGTTGGATTATTGGTCACAGACATGAGTATCTCACTAACCTGTCTGCCCGTAGCAGCTTCGACCACTCGGACAACACCTCCGTCGGCAGCAGCGATCAAGCGCGAGTCCCCACTAAATGACATCGAAAAAGGGAAATGCTTGAATGCCGAGACAGCACGAGTGCGCCAAGAGGGAGCATTGGGCCCAAAGGCATGCACCGCACTCGCCACCAGGGCTGACGAGTTTGTTGGACGGTATTTCAATGCGCGTTCAAAGAAGGCCAAAGCTTCAGCATGCTTATGTTCGTCCAAGACACGGAGCGCAGCCTCGTGATCCCCACGACTCGCAATCCAAAGCATTTCATCCTGCCGATCCTTTTGCGTACGAACAAGAGCCTCGGCACGGCTTGCACGAACAGCCTGCCAGGTGCTGATCCCAATCCCCAAAATCAACATCGTGAGAATGGCTGCTGCCGCGCCCACAGCGAGTTTGTTCCGCTGCACAAGCTTGCGGAAGCGGTAGAGCGAACTTGGAGGCCCGGCTTCAACGGGTTCGTTGTTCAAGTGACGCTCAAGGTCATCTGCTAGAGCTACAGCGCTGTCATAACGACGTTCGCGCTCTTTTTCGAGGGCCTTGAGGGTGATCCAATCAAGATCGCCACGCAGCGTGCGGCTGAGTCGCCCGGGTTCAGTCCGCCTGTCGGTTGAAGATTGCAGAACCGCAGCAGTAATCGGGATCACTCGGCTGCTGGGACGTTTGGGTTCGGCTTCACGCACCAAGCGGAGCACTTCGTCCAACGCTGCTTTCCGCAAGGAATCACGAGATAGAGGGGTGTCTCCAGTGAGGAGTTCGAACAGGATGACGCCAAGGGTATAGATGTCACTGCGTGTATCGAGGTCGCTAGTGGCCCCGGCCTGCTCTGGACTCATGTACTGTGGGGTTCCGATGACCACCCCAGCCTGGGTTTGCAGCATGCTGACTTGTAAAGCTGCTTCAGGTGATGTCCCAAGTGCCTTGGCAATGCCGAAGTCGATTACCTTTGGGACGGCCTTGCCATCAACCTCTGTCACCAGAATGTTCGAAGGCTTTAGGTCACGATGAAGGATTGCCTTTTGATGCGCATGCTGCACGGCACGGCACACGGGAATGAACAGCTCCAGCCGTTGCCGAATGGTAAGCTGATGCGTGTCGCAGTACTCCGTGATGGGCACACCTTTCACCAACTCCATCGCAAAGTAGGGTCGTCCTGCATCCGTGGTCCCCGCATCGAGCACGCCAGCGATGTTCGGATGATCCATCAATGCGAGCGCCTGCCGCTCCGCCTCGAAGCGCACAATGATTTCACGGGAGTCCATTCCAGCTTTGATGACCTTGAGGGCCACCTCGCGCCTAATCGGCTCGCTCTGCTCCGCCTGCCAGACGGTGCCAAAGCCGCCTTCCCCGAGCGGCTCGACGAGCTTATAGCGTCCGATCATGTCTCCTGGCTGCTCAAGGCCTACTGGCAGGAAGGCCCGCATATCCACCTTTACAGTGGCGTCGAAATCAGTGGGGGCGTTGAGTTCTCGGGATGCGTCAGGATTCATGCAGTCGAAGGAGCAATCTAGAGCACCCCAACGACTGATGACGAGGTTTTTTTGGTCCATCCATGGCTGAATGATATACACCGCTTCTCAAAGATGAGGAGGAGGGCGGTGAGGTGCTGGCGAAGTTCGGCGAGGAACTCGTCGCGGCCTTTGAACAGGGTGCCGAGGAAGGTGTAAGAGAGTCCGGTAGGTTTCGTCGCCAGCACTTTCTTTCGTTCCTCCCTGATGCACAGGATACCGCGCTTGGAGTCATCCACGAGGCCCGCCTTGCGCAGATGAAAGCCCGCCCAGCCCGTGCGATGCCGCACCACCGGATAACCACTCGGCAGCACGGCACTCCGTTCCTCTTCCGCGAGCTTGAACACATCCGCCAAAGCATTAGCAGCCTCATGAAGCGGACGCTCCACGCCATCTCCGAGCAACTGGAACAGCGGGACGCGGAAGTGGGTGACGGGTGGGATGGGCATG
>JAPLUM010000785.1 GCA_026397605.1 Verrucomicrobiota bacterium
GTGTGTAGCGCTTGCTGGCCAGCTGATCCCGCAGATCTTCGCTCTTCCGGCGGGCAGACTCAGCATCCGCCATGAGTTTTTGGTTTTCAGCAGAAATGGCGTCCAGTTTGGCCCTGAGATCCGCATTTTCTTTATCCTTGATGCTGCGTTCTAGGTCGGCGAGCTGTTTTTGCAGGGCTTCACTGCGGCTCTGCATGTCGGCTGCCTGTTGCTCATAGGCGGCGCGGGTAGCTTCCATTTGGCGGCGTGCTTCGTCTTCAGCGGCTGTATTGGCAGCTGGCTTACAGGCAGAAAGGCTAAGGGCCAGAGCGGCAGCTAGGTAAGGGTAGAGGCTTGTTTTCATATCATTTTAAAATGCAGACCGTGACTCAGACGAGAGTCGGGGCAGGGTTGTTCATCGGCAAGTCATAAAATGTACAGCGTTTTGTACCTTGAGGGGGAGCAAGTCTCCGCTAATGCTTCCTGATGGTCGCTACTGCCACACCTAGCCTTATTGAAGATATCCGTCGCCTGAAAAAGGAGCGCAATGCGCTGATCCTTGCGCACAATTACCAATCTCGGGACATTCAGGAGATCGCCGACTTCGTGGGAGACTCCCTGGGGCTGGCCTACAAGGCGAAGGAAACCCAGGCAGACGTGATTGCTTTTTGTGGGGTTCATTTCATGGCCGAGACGGCAAAAATCGTGAATCCAACAAAGACCGTCATTTTGCCAGATCGGGATGCCGGCTGCTCTCTTGAACAAAGCTGCCCAGGGCCGCAGTTGGAGTCCTTCTTGAAAGCCAACGCGGAAAAGAACTATTATGTGATCGCTTACATCAATTGCAGCGGTCATGTGAAGGCGCTGAGTGACTGCATTTGTACAAGTGGCAACGCGGTTAAAATTGTAGAGGCCGCTCCGAAAGACCGGCCGATCCTCTTTGTCCCCGATCAGAATCTCGGGTCATGGGTCATGGAGCAAACGGGTCGTAAGATGGATCTGTGGAAAGGGTCTTGCTATGTGCATGTGGAGTTCACCCGTGACAGTATTCAGGCGATCAAAGACGAGCATCCTGATGCTAAAGTGGTGGCCCATCCGGAGTGCACTTATGCGGTGCGGATGCTGGCAGATGAGGTGTGCTCCACTGAGAAGATGGTGGGCTACTGCAAGAACAGTACCTCAAACACCTTCATCATCGTGACAGAGAGCGGAATGCTGCACCGCCTGGAGCGTGAAGTGCCAAACAAGCGGTTTATTCCTGGTCCTACGGGTCATTGTGCCTGCGCGGATTGCCGCTACATGAAGCTGAATACGCTGCAAAAGCTCAGGAATGCACTCAGAGATTTGACCCCACAGGTGGAGATGCCGGAAGATCTCCGAGCCAGAGCTGAAAAGCCGATATTACGGATGCTCGAGTTGAGTCGGTAGTGCCAAATCAAAGCTGTGGACACAAAAACCGCCGTCACCTGAAATGCAGATGACGGCGGCGTGGTTGTGTCAGGTTTTAAAAGGCCTGATCAGTGGGTTATTTTTGTTCTTTGCAGCAATCTTTGCCGCAGGTTTTACCGGCGTCTTTGCAGCAGGTCGCGCAGGTCTTGCCTTTGTCAGAGCAGCACTTTTTACAGGCTTCACCTGAGAAAGCTGAGGTGGAAAGAGCTGCAAGGGTAAGGATGGATAGAATGGTTTTCACAGCGTTACGTATTTTTGATTGATTCGATTTTTTTGTTTTTGAGTTCTTTGAAATGAGTAGTGGCCTACACTGAGTCGAGTGGTCAATGGGCGTGAATATCGCCGACTGAGGTGCACTTTCGCACAGACAGAATGATCAACGACTGCAAGCGCAGAGGTCTGATCTTTTCAAAGCAGCAAGGCGCAGTGCTGATAATACAGCGGGACCTCGTGTCGTGGAGGTCCGTGATTCTGAACGAGCCATTGAGCGCTCGATCTGGCACCCATTTTAGGCGCAAAAGTCTCCTCGGCACGCTGCCACAGCCATGGCTGTAAATCGACCAAGACCAGTCGAGGTGTGGCAGTCGTGTCAGGGGAAAGGTTTCTTTCGAGGGTGCCCTGGCAGCAGGGCATGTCCGATCGGTGGGCAGGTTGCTCCGCAGGTCTGTCCTCTGGCAGGAGGAATTTATGGCATGCCGTGCAGGACGTTGATCCTTCTTTGGCCTGTGCGACGCTGCACCAGCACATCGGGACTGCCATAAGCAGAACCAAGAGAAGCTGAGTGAGCCGAGTCAACATAACGAACTCTCAGTCAACGGCGGGTCAGATCCCGTTCAAATATTTGATAAAAATTCACGCTCGTGGATGAAACTGGCGGTGGACCTGCTTGAGCCTCTTCTGATCTACATGGGTGTAAATCTGGGTCGTCGCGATATCGGCGTGTCCCAGCATCTCCTGAATCACACGGAGGTCCGCGCCATTGTTCAGTAGATGCGTGGCAAAGCTGTGCCTGAGTAGATGGGGATGCACGCGATCTTCCAAGCCTGCAGCTTTAGCCCGCTCTTTGACGATCTGATACACACGCATCCGAGTCAGGAGGGCACCACGGACAGAGATGAAAATGTGACTCTGAGTCTTTTTTCCGACTAACTCAGGGCGGCTATGCTCTAAGTATGCTGCCAAGGCCTCTCGTGCAGCTCCGCCCACGGGTGAAAGTCGTGTTTTATTGCCTTTCCCAGTGACTCTGATCCAGCCTTCCTCTAGGCTCAGGTTCTCTAACCGTGCATTGACCAATTCCGCCAGGCGCAAGCCACTGGCATAAAAGAGCTCTAAAATGGCACGGTCACGTCTATCCAGTGCGCTATTCCCGGTGATCGATTCCACCAGTGTCCGTGCATCTTGCTCGTTTAGGGTATCCGGCAGATGCTTTTCTTGGCGCGGTGGGAGGATCGGCTCAGCTGGATCACCGACACGTTTGCCGCGAGCGGCTAGCCAGCGGAAAAAAATCTTCAGGGCGACAAGCTCGATCCGAGCGCTGGAGGCAGCAAGGCCGTCACGTTTTCGCCGTGCTAGGTAGTCTGAAAGAGTCTGAGTTGTGACATCGGCGACGTTTCCGAGCTTTTGGTCCTCCTGACTCCATGAGGCAAATGCTTCGAGGACACCACGAACCAGGATCTGATAATTCGTGGACAGCCCGCGCTCAGTAGCGAGGTGGAGGATGAAGCTGTCGATGGCGTCTAGCACGGCGACATCATGCGATAAGCTGGACTTAGAGCAAAGAAGGATGTGAAAAAGACAAAATCTAATGTCATGGTGACTGGGACGTTTGATCGATACCCTTCATGAAAGTTTTTTCAGCCCTCATCCTTGCCACTGGAACCAGTTTTTCAGCCGATTTCAAAAAAGACATTCAGCCGATTTTGGAAAAGCATTGCTATGAATGCCACAGTGAAAAAACGGGCAAAAAGAAGGCTGGCTACGTCTTTGACGATCTGGAGACCCTCCAAAAGGACATCAATCCCAAGGGTGCCATTGTCCCTGGGAATCCTGCCGAAAGTCATCTTTTTGTCGTTGTGGCAGATGCTGAGCATGAGGCTCATATGCCGCCGAAGGACAATCTCTCCAGTCGTGAGATCGAGACGATGCGGGAATGGATCACTGAGGGCGCAGGTCTGACCAAAGATGCGCCAAAAATGAAGCCAACAGCAGGATTGGCTAAAAAAGACCTGCCGCCCATCATGACTTGGACGAACTTTGAGGGAAAGAAGATCAAAGCCGGCTTTGTGCGCCTGGAGGGTGAAAATGTCATCCTTCGCATGCCCGCCAATTCTCAGGAGGTTCCCTATGCGATGAGCAAGCTGGATGCTGCCAGCCAGCAGCAGGCTCGGGATAGTGCGCAGTGATACAGGACGACTGGATTGCCGTCGGTCTTCATTGAATCGGGCTGAAGCCCGAACTACGAACGCCTAAAAATCCAAGAAGATCTCTGCGCGGCGATTTTTCGAGCGGCCACTTGGATCGTCTGTGCCGTCAGCCTTCTGATTGGGGCTGAGTGGCTGGGCTTTTCCGAGGGCGGTGGTGATGACTTGCGCCTCTGGCACACCCAGCGCTACTAACTGCACTTTGACAGTTTCAGCACGAGCGCGGGAGAGGTTTAAATTGTAGTCGTCAGTGCCTTTGTCATCCGTATGGCCAGCGATGTGGAGCTTTTTGTTCGGATCGGACTTGAGTAGGCTCGCCACGATATCGAGCTGCTTCTGGGCACGCGGATGCAGTGCGGCCTGATCGTATTCGAAATACAGAGCCAGAGATTCCCCGCCGGTTGGATTGGTGACGATCGGGGTGTAGGGTACTCCCATTTTTGAAGCCGAAGCAGCAAAGGAGCTTAGAATTTCCGACAGGTTCATTCCGACGACACGCCAGGGCTGGTCCACGCCTGAGCGCTGAAGCTCAAGGCCAAACTCGGTGGTCTGCTGGAGAACCTGCGACTGCACTTGAGCCACTACCCACGAGACTTCTGGGTTGGCCACGGTGATGATGAGAGGTTTGCTGGGTTTAAACTCATACTGGCCCTCTTCAAACACGATGCAAAGCCCGGCTAGGCGCTCCGTGGGGACTTTTTTTTCATCCACCATTTTTCTAGCTGTGGCGAAGTCGTGGGTGAGTAGCGCTCGGACAAAGTCGCTGCCAAAGGTGAGGGCATCGACACCATCAGCCACTGCGAAGAGGGATTTTGGTTTGGGTGTCATGGCAGGTGCCCCGGGCTCGCTCGTCGTAGATACTGCTGCCATGGCTGGCTGAGGGGTGCTCGGTAGGGCTGCCGTGGCTTCTTTGGGGAGCTCTAGGCGGGTGATTTTCCATCCCATGCGCTCATCACGCTCCAGATCCATCTGCAACCTGAGAATGTCAGGCTTGCCTGGTAGGGTAAAGGGTATGGCAAGTCGTGTTTTGTTTTCCACCATGCCAATCAGTTCCACCTGATCTTCAGAGCCGAGTTTAGCTCCCAGAGTTTTGATGAGTTTCTCAAACATGGTCGCTGCACTTTGTGCCTGGGTCGGGTCAGCTGCTGCGGCCATGCTGCCGACGCGGGAGAAATCGCCAGCGGCTAAACTACGCACCATTTCTTTGCCTAAATCCAGCGGGCGGGCAAATCCAAAGCTAGGTGTCGTGGGTGCAGGGGCTGCTACAGGAGGAGCCATCGGTGCCGTGACTGACGGCGTCGTGGTCATGCTAGCGGTCTTTTCACTGCCGGTTTCTGGGGATTTGATTAGCTCCGAACTGACGGTTTCGTCTTTCTTTTCAAGCTTTGGCCGTGTGTAGAAAAAGAAAACCAGGGCACTGATAATCAGGGCTAAAAGAATGATGAAGACAGGAGCGGCTCCACCATGGGCTAGACGCCGGGAGTCGAGGCGGAGATGAGAAAAAGGTGTTTTCATTGCGGTGTAGCCACTGTCAGCAGCAGATACGATGCCACGCCGCTCCTTTGCATCAAGGTAGTTTTCTGGCAACTTCTGGCCCAGCCGCGACGAGGATGCCTCCAAAATGGTCGGAATGACACTCTTATAGCTCAGTGTGCGCGTTTACTTTTTGGCCTTCCGCTTTTCAAAAGTGAACGCTTTTTCCGGATTCATGCGGGTCGGCAAAAGGGTTGAGCTTGGGCCCGACCGCCTTTTCATTGAGATCAATCTGGCCTTTCAGTGAATCCCACCAAGTGTCGTAGGTGGCTAGCATTTCCTTCATGACTTCCGGTTTTTCAGCGGAGATGTCTTTGCTCTCGGCAGGATCTGCTTTCACGTCAAAGAGCTGCCAGCTTGGCGTGCCTTTGCCTTTTGAGCCCTCGCTGACCAGATGATACTGAGTGGTGCGGGCAGCAGCATTGTTGGTTTTAGCTGCCTGATAGTCGGTGCCTTTGGGCCAGCGACCTGTGTGAGTAAACAGAGTGCGGTCCTGCCACTCGGCCTTTGGATCTTCGAGGAGCGGCAGCAGGCTGCGACCTTCCGCTTGAGCCTCAAGTTCGGGGGTGATCGGAGCACCCGCCAGACCAGCCCAGGTGCGGAAGACATCCACATGTGCTGTCAGCGCACTGCAATCTGCGGGCTTCAAGGTGCCGGGTAGCCGCCAGAAAGAGGATGCCCGTGTGCCACCGATCCATGGAGTGCCTTTGGCCCCGTGCATGTCAGCATTAAAGACCTTCACACCAGCAGTGCCGCCATTGTCATTCATGAAGACGACGAGCGTATTTTTGGTGATCCCCCATTCATCAAGCTTAGCCATGAGTTTACCGATGTTTTCGTCGATGTTGTGCAGCATGCCGAAGAAGTTTTCCGTATCTGGGCCGAGGTCTTTGCCTTCGTAGAGCTTGCGGTCTTCAGGCCGTGCAATGTAGGGACCGTGGGGAGCGTTCGTGGCGATGTGGCAGTAAAAAGGATTGCCGCCTTTGACGGACTCCATCCACTTTGTAGCCTGACTGAAAAAGACATCTGTGCAGTAGCCTTCCGTCTTCACAAAGTGATCGTTATGCAGGATCGCAGGATTGAAGTATTTGTTTTCAGGCGCATCGCCACAGCTACCAGGATAAGTCTGGCCGATACCGCCACCTCCGTGAATGAACTGTTCATCAAAACCACGGCGATTCGGGCGATACTCGGTCTCATCACCGAGATGCCATTTACCAAAGATGCCTGTGGTGTAACCAGCGTCTTGGAGCACTTGAGCAATCGTGATTGCCTTTGGGTCCATGCGCTCGCGCTCAAGAATGGTGTGGGTGATGCCATTACGAAACTCATGTCGCCCAGTCATGATTGCACTCCGGGTCGGGGCGCAGGTGGGACTGACCATGAAGTCGGTGAAGCGCACGCTCTCTCCACGCAGTTTGTCTAGATTCGGCGTTTTCAAGATCGGGTTGCCATGCGCAGAGATGTCGCCGTAGCCCTGATCATCGGTTAAAATGAAAAGAATGTTCGGCTTGGAACCTTCCAGCCTCGCATGACTCAAAACAGGTGAACCGAAAAGACCAAAAGTAGCAAAGGCGATGAATGGGAAGTGACGCATGATCGCCCTTTAACGATTGGGTTGTAGCAAAGCTATCGCCTCTTTATCAGGAGTGAAGATTTGTGATGTCCTCTCATGTAGAAAGATAAAGAATCTTCACTTCCACTCCAGCACGCCCTGGGCATTGACCTGATAGGTCACAGCGCGGGCTTTCTTTGGGGCTTCGGGGACTAGGAGGCCTTCAGCATTGAACAAATGGGTGCGGCCAGTTAGATGGCGGACCCAGCCGAGGCGCTGGCCGGTGGTGGGGTTCAGGCGGAAGACGTCGCGCCAAGGCTTTGTGGCGGTGAGGCGTGGATCGACCCAGGCGGGGGCAGGGGAGCGGTCGAGGGCTTCGGGGAAGATGACCTGGCTGAGGAGGGTGAGATGTAGGCCCTGTAGATAGTAGCGCTCTGCGGCAGTGAGCTTCTCTGGGGCGCTGACAGTGGAGATGAAGCCGCCGGCTTGCTGAATGAGGATGCCTGGATCGACGAGGCGCTTTACCTCGCGGCGGATGTCTTCCGTGGCAGCTTTCTTTGGGGACGTGGCGGCGAGCTTGAGGAGGTCACTCTGAAAGGTGGTGTAGAGATCGGTAAAGGTGCTGAGGGTATCCAGCGATCTGGCGATGGCGCTGCGCACAGTGAGGCCGCGATTTCCAGGTAGCTTGAGATCCAGGGATGCGGCGATGTCGTTTTCCAGATCGACTTTCAGTTTAGCGGCGCTGTCTTTTTTGTCCGGCTTTGCCTCAAGCCCAAGGATGACTTGCTGGCGTTCATTCAGAGGCATCCAGACGGCTTGGATGGCTTTTCGTTCTTCCACAGCGAGCAGCTTTTCCATCAGTCGGCTGCGCAGGCCATCGCCAGCGATGGAGACATTCAGCATGGCTCGCAGCCAGCGCTGATCTTTGGTGCTGGCGGGCAGGCCGAGGTCTGGATTATGTGCCTGATAAGTAATCTCAGTGAGGTGCCCACTCTGATCATAAAATCGGCGTTCATTCGGCAGCATGTAAAAGCTGATGATCGCAGGTGCGCTGACCGTGGCACCATTCGCGGCAAAGATGCCAATATCGACACGATTACTGCGGATGCCTGTAGCGGTGATCATGGGCGGATGCCAGCGGACTCTGAGACGCAGATAGGGGGCACCACCTGAGTGCTCGATCTTGACGAGGTTTGGGTCTCCTTGGAGCACCTGAAAGAGCAGCTTGAGCGGGCGTTTTTGGAGGTCGGCGATTTTTCCCAAGTGAATAACCATGCCATACTCATCCACCGTGCCACGCATGATGCGAGCGATGGAGACTGGGGTATCAGCGAGCTTATGCGTCAGTGCGCCTGCGGGCTCAAAGTAATCTTTACCGGCGATGAGGGTGGTTTCTTCTGCGACGCTGATTTGAACCAGTGGCGGGATCTTATCTGGCGTCATGTCATGGGCGCGCTGGATCATTTTCAGCTCGTCGAGTTTTGTCGAATCGAAGACAACTGGATGAGCCACTCCAGAAAAGTAATCCAGATCTTTGACCACCATCTGGTTGGACTGGCGGAAGATAGCCTGAAGGGTAGGCATGAGGACGCGCTGCTGAATCAGTGTTTTTTGCGTCTCAGGTGGAAAAGCGGCCAAGGTGGCTAAGAAGGCCTGGAGAAAAGGCTGATCGCTGCCAGATGATCCCTGAGAGATGACCGCGCAGCAGTTATTGATGGGAAAGAGGTCGCCGTAGCCGTTCACGCCATTGGCACCGATGTCATGGTCCTGATGCTCGGGGTAGAGCATGAGGTTATTGGCCAGATACTGCATCATGAGCAGCGTGGTGCCCTGTGGTGACATCTGATAAAGTCGCGGCAAACTGCCTCCGCCATTCGCAGGGGCAGCCATGGAGCAGTTCCCAATCATGGGCTGCGGCCTGAGCATTGAGGACGGGCCTATGTTTGGCCCAGTCTGTGCATTGAGGGCAAAAAGCCGTAATTGCGGATAAAGCGTCGGATTCAGGGGCGAGTGCTGGCCGTCCCGGTTTTCATAGGAAATGGCTCCGAGTCCTGCTGCCGTGCCTGCTTTATCCCACTCATTGAGGAGCTTCCCCACGGCATCCGTGCGGGTCGTGATCTCAGCATGGCCGGAGGTCAGCATACCTAGCGCAGCCAGCATGGCTAAGCAGGAGCAAAAAGGACGACGATGAGGAGACACGCTGACTAAACTCCATGCTAGCTTCTTGGTGTCAATGTTTCTGAGTGCTTGCCACGACTCAATCGCGGCCTAGTATCGCCCTCCATTTACGTTCCGACCTACATACCATGCGATTTCTGAATCTTACCCGCCGCCGCGAGATCGGTGCCAACAGCTACCTCCTCGAGTCTGGTGATCACCGTGTGGTTCTTGATTCAGGGATGCATCCGAAGGAGGTGGGTTTTGACGCTTTACCTGATTTTGGCCCGCTGCCCCATGACAAGGCCAATGCCATCATCATCTCCCACGCTCATCATGATCACATTGGCTCACTGCCAGTGCTGATGCGTAAGCAACCCAATACGCCAGTCATCATGACTGAGCCTACGGGTGAGATCGCCAGTGGCATGTTGCACAATTCCGTCAATGTCATGACCTCTCAGCGTGAGGAACTTGGCATCAATGAGTATCCTTTCTTTACTCATAAAGAGCTGGATGAGAATCGCGCCCAGTATAGTTACCGTGATTTGGTGAAGCCTTTTGCCATTCCGGGCACGGACATGACCGCCAGCTTCCATGATGCGGGCCACATCCTAGGTTCAACAGGTGTGATGATCCGCGAGAACGGAAACTCTCTCTTCTACAGTGGAGATGTGAATTTTGAATCCCAGACCATCTGCATGGCCGCTGACTTCCCGACTGAGGGGATCGACGTGCTGGTGATGGAAACCACGCGCGGCACCTACGAACGTGCGGCAGGCTTCACTCGCCGTGCTGAAAAGGAGCGTCTGGCTTCTGTGATTCGGGATACCTATGATGCCAATGGCTCAGTTCTCATCCCGGTTTTTGCCCTGGGGAAAACGCAGGAAGTCATGCTGATGCTGCATGAGCTGCGCCAAGAAGGATTGATCCCTGAAATGCCGCTGCACATCGGTGGCCTCGGCACAAAGGTGACCGTGCTTTATGATCACTACAGTGATCGCAGTCGCCGAAACTACCCTGGTTTCCGTCTCTTGGAGGACATCAATATGCTGGTGCAGCCTAAGGGTCGCCGCCGTGGACCGCGTCAGTTTGAGTATCAGCCACGCGCCATCTATGCCCTCTCAAGCGGCATGATGACGGAAGGCACCACCTCCAACCGTTTCGCCACGCGTTTTATCGAGAATCCACGGAATGCGGTGGCCTTTGTCGGCTACACCGATCCTGAATCCCCTGGCTATCGCCTGCGCACCGCCAAGCAGGGTGAG
>JAPLUM010000621.1 GCA_026397605.1 Verrucomicrobiota bacterium
CACCTGGCTCTTGGCATCTGGGCGCAACCACTTGGCTACTTTACCTGCTTTGCGGATCTTGGTCAGCTCACGGCCCAGGCGGTGGGCAAACATGATCGGTGCTGGCATCAGCTCTGGGGTTTCATCGCAGGCATAACCGAACATGATGCCTTGGTCACCAGCGCCTTGTTCTCCGTGCTTTTTGCCATCGGCTTCAGCGGCGTCCACACCCTGAGCGATGTCTGGGCTCTGGATGGTGAGGTAGTTGTTGATGAAAATTTGGTCAGCGTGGAAGACGTCATCGACGTTCGTGTAACCAATGCCACGGACGGCGTTGCGGATGACCTGGCCGACGTTGATGACTTGATCGATTGGCTTGGTGGTGCCGTTCTTCTTGTTTTGAAGCTTCGGGATGGTGATCTCACCACCGACGACGACGATGTTACTCTTCACGAAGGTCTCGCAGGCCACGCGGCTCTTGGAGTCGATGGCCAGGCAGGCGTCGAGGATGGCGTCGGAGATCGTATCGGCAACTTTATCAGGATGGCCTTCGCCGACGGACTCGGACGAGAAGATGTAAGAGCGGGACATGGTGTGGGTCGTTGGTTTTATATATGGACAAATGATGATGCGTTGATGCGTCATCACTTTCAGAGTATTCTTCAATGGCTTGGCGTCAACGCCGAAATCAGTGGGCTCGCTTCCGAGTGAGCATGATTTCGTTGCCTTCGGTGTCCACGCACATGGCCAGATGCGGTGGCTCGCCATTCTCGGGCTGGGGCTCGCGTGTGAGCTGACCACCGGCGGCGACGATTTCTTGAGCGCCTGAGATGACGTCTGGCACCTGGAAGCTTAGACCCGTCCAGGTGCGGCTGCCTTCGCCACCGCCATGGATGCCGATGATTCCCTCGCAGATGCTGACTTCGCTGATGATGTCGTTTTGTTTCAGAATGCTGCCACCAAAGACGGTGACATAGAACTGGACAGCGCGATTCATATCGGCGGCCAGATGACATATTTAAGGCGTTCTACTTTCATGGCCGCTTCCTTTGGCACAGTTTTCTGTCGTTTGTCTCTATTGCTTTGCCTTTTTCTTCTTTTTCTCGAGTTTGTCTTCGCCTGCTTTCATTCGCGGGGAGAGGTATTGATCGAAGACATCCCCTTGGCCTAGGGCGCGCGGGTCGTTTTGTTTTTTCAGTTCGCTCATGAGTGTGTTCCGCAGGGTGGCGAGCTTGTCTGCAAAGGCGGGGTCGGTCGCTAGATTTAGCACACAATCGGGATCGCTGGCGAGGTCGAACAATTGATCGGCGGGACGTTTGCCAAACGAGTGCTGCCAGAAGGGATCTTTTTCGCCGCTATCCGTGGCTAGAGACTTGCTCGGACTCGCATCGGTGTCGGTGAGGCCTAGCTCGGGATTGCCGCAGGGCCAGCGGTCGGGCTCGAAATTGTGGATGTAAAACAGATTGCCGCTGCGGATCGCGCGTGCTGGATACCCCAGGCCTGCGGGTGAGCCTGGCCGGGCCAGCACATCATTGCGCTCACGACCCACGATCACTGTGGTGCGCTCGCCGGTTGGTTTATGGTGAAGTAGATCTTTGAAACTGCGACCGGTGATGGGTGACATGCCTTGCGCTGCGCCATTGACGCCAAATAAATCAAGGAAGGTGGGTGCCAGATCAATGAAACTGATGAACTCGGCGACGCGACGGCCCGGCTTGATGATCCCCGCAGGCCAGTTGGCGATGAAGGGGATGTGATGCGCATCATCGTAGGTGTGTCCTTTCACACGGGGAAAGGGCATGCCGTGATCTGAGGTGATGATGATCAAGGTGTTCTTTGCCTCGCCACTGGCATCTAGCGTGCTGAGTAACTCGCCGATCTGCGCGTCATAGGCTTCCACTTCAATGGCGTAGTCGAGCATGTCACGCCTAATGAGATCGTTGTCCGGCCAGTAGGCGGGAACGCGTTCAATGTCTGAGGGCTTTTTGCCAGCTGCGATGCCGGAGTCTGGTTTGTAACCACGATGCGGGTTGCTACTGCCGAACCAGAAAAAGAAGGGGGTGCCAGGAGTGCGCTTTTTTAGAAAGGCGGCGAATCCTGTCGCCGGATCTCCTTTTCCGCCGCTGCTACTGAGGGCGAAATCACGCTTGCTGCCGTCTTCAAGCATTGCTTCACCAGGCCCCCAGGTCTTACCTGCGGAGCCAGTGAGAATGCCAGCCTTGGCCAAGACTTCGCTAAAGGCCATGAATTTAGAAGGGAAATATGGCTGATGATTGGCCGCATCCTCGAGCTGCCATGGATTGCGACCCGTCAGGATTGCAGCGCGGGAAGGTGCGCATTTGGAAGTCGGCGTGTAGGCATTGTCAAAGACCAGCCCTGCTTTGGCTAGGCGATCAATGTTCGGCGTTTTCACCCACTTGCAGCCATAGGCATCGCCGAAATGACGTGAGGCATCGTCGGCAATGATGAAGAGGACATTGGGCCGCACTGCGGGTGCCTCAGCCGCTTGCACGGGACTATGCAACAGGAAGAGTAGTGAGGAAAAGAGAGTGAAGGCGTGTTTCAAGCAGGGGCGTTGGGGTGCGAGTTTGATGAATCGGTTAGGCAGATAGATATGCGCCATTAGAACCTACGCGGACTGCCATTCTTTCGCGGTGCAGAAGATTTGTTGGTGCCAAGATGTCTTTCCGGCTCTTGCAGTCGGCCCATCCTCGGGCGAGAGGCTGTGTCATGCTAGATTCTACGCCGTCCACTTTACCCAGCCCCTGGCTGGTGCGCATTCCTGAGATTTTTGAAGGAGTGGCGGTGGATATTTTGCAGCGCATGGGCGCTGGCGCTCATACTCGATTGGGTCAGGATTA
>JAPLUM010000846.1 GCA_026397605.1 Verrucomicrobiota bacterium
TCCTGCACGCCGCTCACTGCTGCGAATACATACGCCTGCACCGACGGTTCCGCCTCCAGCCAAAGCCGGGTCAGCCGCTCGCGCGCATCTATTTCGTATTCGTGGTTCACATCCGTATGCCGCGCTGGACCGCAAAATGTTAACAGAAAAAATGAGAATTGTGAGCCGCTGCTGCATTCCCGGCTGATGCCACGCTCACGAGCCAGGGTGGACGGTGCTCAAACCCATCGCTTCCCGGAGTTCCTGCAAGCGTCACGGCAACCGTTCGCGGATGCGCTCGGCGTGGTCGTGGGCGTCGTGGTTGTCCGGCGCGGTGGGCATTGAGATTCATGAGGCGTGCAGCTCGGACAGTGGCGCGAGCAGGAGGGCAGTGAGGAATATGAGTGTGAGTTTCATTTCGGTTCCGTCTTTGCGTTCTGTTTGCCCTTTCCGCCTTTGCCCTTCTTCGGTGCAGAAGAATCAGTCTTGCCGGTGGCGGGGCTGAGTTTGTCGAGGACGGCTTGCAGGCGCACACGCGCGGCTTTGGCGTCGGCGTTTGCTGACTCGGTGGGAACGGCTTTCTGCGCGAAGGGCGCGTCGCTCATGTCGAACAGCTCGCCACTCTGGGTTAGCTTGAAGCCTTGGTCGCGGGCATACCATTCGGCACCGAGTTGCACGAAGACCCATTCGCGCGGCGTGCCGCGTTCGCCGCGCAGTTGAGGGGCGAAGCTGTGGCTGTCGAAGGTCACGCCTTCGGGCATCTTGGCGCGGGCCAGTTCGGCGAAGGTCGCAAAGAAGTCGCTGAAGTCCACGAGGTCGTCCACGACCTTGCCGGCGGGCGTGGTGCCTTTCCAGTTCGCGATGAGTGGCACGCGACTGCCGCCTTCGAGCAGCGTGTGCTTGTGGCCGTCAATCATGCGGCCGTTGATTTTGTCGGGATGCACGCTGCCGTTGTCGCCGCTGAAGACGATGAGCGTGTTCTCGCGCAGGCCCAGCTTGTCGAGTTCGGCCACGAGCTGGCCGACTTGTTTGTCCGCGTAGGCGATGTCGTCGTTGTAGAACTTCTTCGTGTCCGGCTTGCTGTCGGGCGTGCGATGGATCTGGCCGTGGACGAGATGCGTCGGGAAGTAGAAATAGAACGGCTGCTCGCGATGCCGCCGCAGGAAATCCAGCGTGAAGTCCATGCAAACATCGGGGCAATACACCGGCTCCGGCGTCTCGATGGTCCGGCCGTTTTTGAGGTAACTCTTCTCCCAAAACCAACCGGTGCCGGACGGGTCGGTGAGCCATTCGTCAAAGCCCCAATCGCCCGGCGTGTCCTTCATCTGCCGCCACTTGCCCGCCATTCCGGTGACGTAGCCCGCCTGCTTCAGCGTGCGGGCGAGCGACGGCTCATCCTTCGCCGAGGGAATGTGCGACGAGGTGTTGGTCAGCGCACCGTTGCGGAACAGGTAGCGCCCCGTGTTGAGCGTCGTGCGCGACGGACAGCAGAGCGGCATCGCGAAGCAATGCGTGAACCGCACCCCCGTCGCGGCGAGCGCATCAATGTTCGGCGTCTTGCCTTTGAACCGGTCCGAGCCATAGCACCCGACATCGCTGAGCCCCTCGTCGTCGGTGAGGATGAAGAGGATGTTGGGCTTGGCATGCGGTGCGGCGGCGTGGAGCGCCGCCAGCGGCGCGAGCAGCAGGGCTGCGATGAGTATGAGTGTGGGTTTCATTTGGTCTTCTTGCGCCCTTTCGCGGGAGTGGTTTCTTCGGAATCGTCGTCTTTGGCGTCGCGTCGTATTCGCTTGGGTTGAATGCTGAACCACTCGTTCCACCGGACACTCATCTGCTCCACGCGTTCCGGAAACTTTGCCGCCAGATTATCGCCCTCAATTGGATCGTCGGGAATTTGATACAGCTCCCAAGGACCGCCGCGGGGATACACCAGTTTCCAGTCGCCCTGACGCACGGCCCGCATGGCTCCGAACTCCCAGAACAGGAAGTCGTGCTTTGGCAGAGCCTCACCTTTGAAAGCAGAGAGCAAGCTTTTGCCATCGGGTGGCGGCACCTCGCGGCTCTGGAAGGTTCTGGGATACTCCATACCGGCAGCGTCCAGCACCGTCGGGAGCAGATCGATCACATGAGCCACGTCATGCACGATGGACCCAGGCTTCGAAATCTTCCCTGGCCAATTGGCAATCAATGGCACGCGGATGCCGCCTTCGTATTCTTCGCCTTTGCAGCGACGCAGCGGGGTGTTGCTCAGCGCAGCCCACGCCCGTCCATAGCTCTGCAAGGTGTCTTCCGGCCCCGGCATGGCATCCGGAAGATTGCCCACCCGCAGCGGACGACCATCGCGGGTCTTCTCGTTGAGGTAATTGCCAGACCTGTCCGGCGAGTATTCCTCCGCACATGCGCCGTTGTCGCTGGTGACGATGATCAACGTATTGTCACGCCGCCCCGTTTTGTCCAGTGCCTGCAAGATGCGTCCGACGCCCCGGTCCATGCATTCGATCTGTGCGGCATAGACCTCCATGAGCCGCTGCTTCCATTCCGGATGCTTTTCATTCTCCCATGCCGGCACGTTTTTCTCCCGGGGAGAAAGTGGAACATCAGCGCCGACCAGTCCCATCTTTTTCATGCGGACCAATCGTTCTTCGCGGAGTCGGTCCCACCCCGCCTGAAAGCGTCCCTTGTATTTGGCGATGTCCTCCTCGCGCGCATGCAGCGGCCAATGCGGGGCAGTATATGCCGCATACAAAAGCAGCGGTTTATCCTGCGGCGCGGTGTTGATGTATTGCACCGCATTGTCGGTGATCGCATCCGTGTAGTAGAAGCCTGGAGCCAGCGACTCCTGCTCGGCGGGTGCGCCATCGCGCGTCAATTTGATTGGAGCAAAGTAACTTCCGCAGCCCATCGGCGTGCCAAAGAAATGCTCGAACCCGCGTGCCTGCGGTGTCTTCCGGGAGTCCTCGCCAATGTCCGCCACCATGTCCCATTTGCCGGCCATGTAGCGCGAGTATCCGCCCTTCGCGAGACACTCCGCGATCGTCGCGTCACGACCGTTGTAAGCCCGGATGGCATACTTTCCGGTCAGGAGCGACTGTCGACTCGGGTTGCATTTCGCCTCACTGTAGTAACTCGAAAACCGGAGCCCGCCTTGCGCCAGTCGGTCGATGTTCGGCGTGTCAATCTCTCCCCCATAACACCCGAAATCCGAATACCCCAAGTCATCGGCCAGAATGATGACGATGTTGGGTTTCGGCTTGCCCGCCGGCACCGCCACATCGGCGCCGTGCAGCACGGCCAGCGGCGCAAGCAGGAAGGCGATAAGGGTGTGTTTCATGATCATGCTATTTCTCCGCCTTCGCAGCCGTCCAATCGAGTGACTGTAGAATGGGATTACCGCTCAGGGATATCGCCTTTCCTTTTTGGATGACATCCAGTGAGAGGGTGGAGACGTTGCTCCAGTCCGGCATGGTTTGCTTCTTGGAATCAAGGAAATCAGCGAGGGCAACGACGACCTTGGTGTCACCCGGCTTGATGAGGACGTTTGCCACGTAATCATGCTGCGTTGCTTTGACGTTTGTGAGGTAGTGGTTCTTCGTTATACGGAATCGCACACCATAGCTATCGGTGTTGCCATTCAGAGTCAGCCGCAGTGCGCGGTCTTTGCCGGGCAGTCTCATCTCGGGGTCGCGGAACTTGTAGGTCGTGAGTCCGCCGTTGGGAGAATCGCCCCAGCCACGCTCAAAGGATGGCAGGAATTCATCACTGGTGGCCAAGGTCTTCAAGTTTTCCAGTTTCCACTCGGAGGGCAGATGCACCTGCTCCCTGGAGGTGATGGTATAGGTGGAAGTTCTGCCATCGAAGGATTCGCGTTCAGTGCCGAGCGGATAGGTGCAGTTGGCAAATACAAACAAAGGCAGACCGGCATGCAACGGCAGGATGACGGACCAGGTATCGCCCTCGTGTTGCACGTTGGACGCGAGCTTCCAGAAGCGTGACTGCGGGTTCGGGTCATAGCTGTAGTAGATGTCGAGGTCCTTGAGTTGACCGGGCTGATCAGGCTTCACGGTGAACACAGCGGATTGTGTCTCCGTCTTCAGCGCGAGGCTCGACTCGGCGGTCCTCGGGATGTTGATTGGCTCGTCTTTGAGGTATTTGTCGAACCATTGATTGATCATGATCCACTGCTCCGCCCCGAGATTGTGGCTGAAATGCATCTTCAAGCTGACCCGCCAGTCTTTATGTGGCAGTGAGTCCATACAAGTGTAAGCGCGGTCAACAATCCCGTGAAAGTCGTCCGATGCCGTCAGCAGAAGCACGGGGACTTTGACATGCGGATAGTAGGACTGC
>JAPLUM010000253.1 GCA_026397605.1 Verrucomicrobiota bacterium
CTTTGGTAGCGGGTTTGGCTGGGATATCAGCAACTTTACGACGAACGGCACCATCTCTGTCGTCGTCATCCCAGAGCCAAGCCGTGCTTGCCTTCTGATGATCGGCCTTGTCGGATTATTCGCACGCCGTCGCCGCTAATTTTTGACATCGAAGTCTTCAACCAAGCCACTCACTCCCATGCCAAGGCTTATCAAAAAAACCGCCTCTGTGAGTCCTTATATTCAGGTTGGCAGCCACCAAGGTGCAGACGCCGCATCTCTCAGCACCAGCATCGAAAAAATCTACGAGCGGCCTGCTAACAGTACAGTCGTGAAACATAAGTTCACTCCAGAGGCCAAAGCAGCCATTCTTGAGGCCCTGCAAACGCATTCATGGACCACTGCCCGCGAAGCCTACGGCTGGGCGTGGAATGAACTCGGCCTGCGTGTGACTTACCTCACCGTCTGGCGCTTCCTCACCGCGCAAGGTCTGCTCATTGGCAATACCCCCAGAGCTCGCCGCTTGGCACCGCGCCAACCCGTCAGCTAGCTTTTATCGCACGCTATTTCTGGAGCGCTTGGATGAGGAAGTTGGAGTGCGATTCATAAATCAAGCGTGCCCGATGAAATGACTGGTCATGTACATTGAGAGAGCTTTCCAGCTAAAATCCTAACTCAGTCTCATGCTCGACAAGCAACAAGCGTTCGGTTCTAATCGTTGCTGGAAGCATCCACAATCAATTCATGAATCTCACCCGCCGTCATCTCCTCAAAGCCACGCCACTTCTCTTCGTTCGCAGCTCAGGCATCGCTGCCGATGCCGCTCAGCCCTTTGGTGCAGAGTTTCCAAAACTCGAATCCCTCACCACCGGCGAGTGGTGGCTCGCAGAGGTCGTGTGCTTTGCTCAATACACCCAGCAAAATGGTGTGCTGAAAATGAGCGCTCAACTGTTCCCCCTCAAACCCGGTGAAGAGCGTGCGGCTCGGCTCGAAGTGAAACATGAGGGCGCGGACTGGAAGGAAATCGCGAAGAGCGAAGTACTGTATCCAGGTTGGGATGCGCATTTCCGTGTCGAAGGCTGGGACGGCTCGAAGAGCGTGCCTTACCGCGTGCGTCATGGTGAGAAGGCCATGTTTGAAGGCCTCATCCGCCGTGATCCGGTGGAGAAGGACGTCATCGTCGTGGCCAATATGAGCTGCAACTCCAGCCGCACCATCGGTCCGCGCACGGAGATCATCGAGAACCTCCGTGCTCAAGATCCTGACGTGCTTTTCTTTGGCGGAGACCAGACTTATCGCCACACAGAGCACACCGCAGGCTGGATCGAGTTCGGCCTTCAGTTCCGCGACATCATCCGCGACCGACCCACCGTTTGCATTCCTGACGATCACGACGTCGGCCACGGCAATCTCTGGGGAGAAAGCGGCAAGCAATCCAGCATCGAAGGCGATGCCGATGGTGGCTTCCGTTATCCCGTGGCCTATGTGAATCAGGTACAGCGCCAGCAAAGTTGGCATTTACCCGATAGCTATGATCCGCAGCCCGTGAATCGCGATGTCGGTGTCTATTTCACCCGCATGCTTGTCGGTGGCATCGACTTCGCCATTCTGGAGGATCGGAAGTTCAAGAGCGGCCCCGCTGGCAAAATCCCGCAGATGGGACCGCGTCCGGATCACATCAATGATCCCTCGTATGACCCGAAGAGCATCGATCTTCCAGGTCTGGAGCTGTTGGGTAAACGCCAGGAGAAGTTCCTCCACGAGTGGGGACAAAACTACAGCGAAGGAGCCCAGATGAAGTGCGTGCTCTCCGCCACCGCATTCTGCGGAGCCGTGCACATGCATGGTGGAGTCGATAAGCGGCTGCTCGCCGATCTCGACTGCAATGGCTGGCCGCAGGCCGGACGCAACCGCGCCCTCGTCGAGATCCGCCGCGCCTGGGCTCCGCATCTCTGCGGGGATCAGCACCTCGCTGTCGTCGTTCAGCACGGCATCGAGCAGTTTGGCGATGGCCCATTCAGCTTCACCAGCCCCGCATTGGTTAATACCATCTATGGTCGCTGGTGGCATCCGCTGGATGAAAAAGCAGGACCGAATCCTGTGCCCAACAGCCCCCTGCCATGGACCGGCGATTTCAAAGACGGCCTCGGCAATCCCATCAGCATGCTCGCCTACGCCAACCCGACGGACATCCAGGAGGAACAGCAACGCGCCGATGGCTACGGCCTCATCCGCTTCGACAAAAAGACCCGCAAGACCACCTTCGAATGCTGGCCGCGCTTTGCCAAAGTGGCCGATGGCGACAAAGCCCAGTTCCCCGGTTGGCCCATCACCATTGCCCAAGACGCCAACGACGGCCGCAAAGTCCACGCCCATCTCCCCGAGGTCAAACTCGACGGCGTGTCGAATCCCGTCGTCCAAGTTATCCAGGAGGCCACCGGCGAGATCCTCTACACCGCCCGTTCCCAAACCGCGACCTTCAAACCCCGCGTCTATGCGCCCGGCAAATACACCGTCAAAGCTGGCAAGGACAAACCCGACACGGAGATCGCCACTGCGGTGGAGGTAGCATGAAGGCTCAAGCCGTTCATCACTTGGTCTTTCTCGTGACACCCGGTGATCGTCCCTGCCGACGCGTGTATGTGGTTGTAAAATGTTCGACGGTGCTGAATCCCACGCGTTCCGCCACTTCGGCGATGGTGAGCGTGGTTGTCCTCAGCAGTTGCTCGGCCATGGCGATGCGATGGCGCAAGGCCTGCTCATAAGGGGACACGCCGAAATGCTTGCGGAAGAGACGTTCGAGCAACGTTCGCGAAAGGCCCGAAGCCTTCATGACATCGGTGATCTGCATGGGAGAGCAGGCATGAGCTCGGATGTAACGGGCAGCATTGGCCAGCCTCGGATCATCGACCGCGATGATGTCCGTGCTTTGCCGCGTGGCCACTCCGATAGGCGGAATGGTGATGATCCCTGCGCCGTGCTTGCGGCTTTTCATGAGACGACTCAACAAAGCCGCAGCTTCCAGGCCAACCTTTCGCGCTCCAGGAATCACGCTGCTGAGTGGCGGATCACAGAGTTCGCAGAGCAGTTCATCATTGTGCTGACTGATCACGGCCACTTCATCCGGCACACGCAGCCCCAGTTTGCGACAAGCATCCAGCACCTGTTGTCCACGAATGTCATAGCAGGTCATGATGCCGACGGGGTGAGGCAACTTGGCAAGCCAACGCCGAATGGCCTCAAGCTCGTCATCGCCACCGGTGCTGGGAAAGACATTGCAACCGGCTCCTGCATCGGCGCACTGCGCCGCGAAATGGATGCCGTGCTGCCGCGACCAGGCGAAGCGCGAGTCACCACAGTAGGCAAAGTGTTTGAACCCACGCTCCATGAGATGTTTCGCAGCGAACTTGGCAATGGCCGCACTGTCACTGATGACCGTTGGAAAATCGGAAGCCACACCGGACGCACTGACATTCACCACAGGCACGCCACATTGCCGCACAGCCCGTGCGATCTCGCTGTTCTCGACTCGTGCGATGATGCCATCTCCCCGCCAATCCTTAAGCCATGCAGGAGGCTTGTTGCCACGCCCTTGCTCCGACAAATGAATCGTCCAGGCAGTATTCGCGCGCATCCAGTCTCGAATGCCATGCAACAGCTCGCGACTGAAAGCATTGGAGGTTTCAATCAGAAGGGCAACAACAGGCAATCGTATTTTTCGTGGCATAAAGGCAAGGAACATCGGCGTCTCCGCCGCGGCTACGGGATTACGCAAGAAGAATACGTGAACACGCATAGACATTCCAGCGTCTTCTTCCATTCTTTAACAGACATGTCCCAACCAACCGCCACCACAGACTTGAAACCGTTCCATATCGCCGTTTTGCCCGGAGACGGCATCGGCGTGGATGTGACGCGTGAG
>JAPLUM010000106.1 GCA_026397605.1 Verrucomicrobiota bacterium
ACTCAAAAACCGAAGTAACCCATTCAGTATAGATCAAAGCGCCAGATGCCCCAGCGCTAGCAGACCATAATAGGTGTACTCAGGATCAAGCGTGTCGTCGGCCCAGTTGCCATGAAAACCACCAGCGGCACTCCAGAGAGAGTCGATGAAGTCGAGGCAGGGCTCTTTCACCCGAGCAATTGCCTCTGGATGATTCGATAGGGCGTGAAGGGCGACGGCGGTGGAAAGCAGATCCGGCAAAGGAGCGCCGGGCACGGCGAGGAAGCCGCCTGTGGGCAGGCATTGGCGGACGAGCCAGTCAATTCCGGCCTGAGGGGCGGGCATCTGCATGTGGCGGTAAAGGGACAGCATCGCCGAGGTGGCTGTGGTGGAGCCGAGGGTGAGGCCTGGCTCGTTTGACCAGGCTCCGTCCGGGGTCTCCAGACGATCCATGCAACTGGCGATGCGGATGGCATCTGGCGGTAGCATTTCCAGATCCTGATAAGCTCCAAAGGCGATCAGGCAACCATAGGCGCTACCGTTTTTCCGACCCGGTGACTGGTGGTAACCGCCATCGGGGGTGCGCCAGTTTTCGAGTCGCTGCGTAAGACGCTCTTTTTGTTCGGCAGTTAACCCACCACCTAGTCCTGCCCAGCAGCGGGCAAGGCAGCAGAGATGCACAAAATCAAGCTCTTCCCCTGCCCCGTGACTGATCAACCAGCGCCGCATGGATTCTTGAGGCAGCGCTTTTTGCAAAGCAACGAGGCCCTCCATGCCAAAGACACTGTAGTAGAGATCAGGTCGATCGGCACGATCCATGAAGCCGCCTTCAGGATGCAAACGAGAGCTGAGAAAGTCGGCAACAAGCTCTGCTGAATCACCGAGGAGCTTCGGCGCAAGTCGAGCGACTTGCAGCATTTCGAGACGGAAAGACATGCGCGCCGATTACAGTTTTTCAGGCTCTTGCAATAGCTTTGCCACACGCGCCAGTAGGCGACCAGCTCCACCGCCATCGAGGGTGCGGTGATCAAAGCTGAGGGTAAGTTCAGCCTCAGTGACGGGAATAAATTGATTCACTTCATCACTCCAATGCGGGACTTTGCTACCTGCACCAAGACCGAGCACGAGGTTCTGCTCTGGCAATGGGATCGGAGTGGCCCATACAATACCAAAAGTGCCAAAGTTTGTCACTGTGGCGATGCCTGGGTGCTTCGGGTCATGCGGCAAGCGACGCGCACGGGCTTGCTCGACAAGCTTATTGTATTCAGGCACCAGTTTGATCAGCGGCGTCTTATCCACTTCACGTAAAACAGGGACGAGCACGCCATCCTCCACCTCCACAGCAAATCCGATATCGATAGCCTGAGGATGCACGATGCGATTACCGACGAGACGACCAGCGACGGCCGTATTTTCCGCCAGGGCAATCGCGAGAGCGCGAATGGCATAGAGCGCTGGACCGGCTTTAGGGTCCGTCTTTCGGCGATGCGCCAAAAGGGCGTCCAGCATGACGGGACTGCCCACGGTGGCCAGAGGTCGGCTCCAACTACGGCGCATGGAGTCTGCGACAGCGATTCGCATGGAGGAAGCGGGAGTGAGCCGATGCTGCTCTAGGCTGCGCAGGAAACTTTCAAAGTCCTCCACCGTGACACGCCCGCCAGCTCCTGTGCCTGCGATGCCGGCAAGATCGGAAGCGTTTAGACCGAGTTCCGTCATGCGCGCCCTCATGCGCGGGGAAATGTAGCTGGCCCCCGTGGCACCCGCAGGCACAGGAAGTCCGCCAACGACCGGCTCCACCTTTGGCAGGTAGGATGTGATGTTGTCTTCCTCGCTAAATTGAAAGTGCAGGGATTCCGTGGCCTTGGCTGGCGTTGAGGCTGGAGCAGGCTGCTCAGATTCCACAAAGCCAAGGGCGAGGGCGTCTTCTTCGCTGATCTCAAAGGTGGCCAGATGGGTGCCGACGGCATAACTTGTCTGCACTTTACCCGTCACCTGGACAAAACGACCCGCACAGGGCGAACCCACGGCCATCGAGGCTTTGTTCGTCTCCACCTCAAAGAGATCCGCGCCCGCTTCGACAAGAACTCCCGGCTCCACCAGAATACGCACAAGGGTAGCTTCAGCGATGGACTCGCCGAGCTGAGGCATGAGGATCGGAATGGTCGGCATGGATGTTATGATGAATGAAAGAGGCAAGGCACAGAGTCAAGGCTGGGCGGTGCAAATCCGAGTTTCAAGCAGGGCTTACGCATGGGCGTTATGGAAAATAGAAGCAATGATCTTGCTCCTAAAGTTGGGCGAAAAGGCGGCTTCTTTGCGCTTCGATCTAATTGAGCCTTTCGATTCATGGTCCTTTAAGAGCTTGGCCGATATTTCT
>JAPLUM010000682.1 GCA_026397605.1 Verrucomicrobiota bacterium
GAGCGGGTGCAGTAGATGGCTCATGAATAATTCAGGCTAGGCAAGAGGAGCGTTATGCATCAATTAGTACGTGGCACCGCAGGCGGAGGTGTCGGCGGAGGTGTGGTCGGGGCAACCGTCGGCACAGTAGTAGGGCTGCCAGGAGCAGCAGCAGCACCTGCAGCGGGTAGCACGGTGACTGGCAGCTCTGGCTTTTTAAACGGATCTTTCCAGCGGTGAAGCTCGCGCCCAGGCCCTGGGGCACCGATTTCTTTCAAGTAGGCACTGCACTTCTCATGCCAGTGATCCAGATTCGGCGGGGCGTTGGGCTTCTCAGCCGTTCCAGGAAAGATGAGATAGGTGATTTTTAGATCACTCTCTGGACGACGATACGGCGTGGCTTTGTCACTGATGGCCTTGGCCATAAAGAGGGAGGCTTCTCCCATCTTCTGTGTAGGACCGTAGTCACCGCAGATGGCAGGATACATTTTGTCTCCATAGATGACCACGGCGTAGTCACCCATCTGAGGCGTGTACTTATTGGTGCCGCTATAGCCACGGAAGAGCAGCGAAAGCACAATGAAAGGATCTTTTTCCGCAATGAGACTGCTGCGGGCTTTCATCTCGCTGATCTCCACTTTGAGGGTATCGATCAGTGCTTCAGCTCTCGATTTTTATCTGCAGACAGGCCTTTGACATTGAACTGCTCAGTCGCCTTAGCAAGTCGCGCCTCCCAGCGTGCTAGCAGCGGATTCGGCGTCTTGGTCTTCTTTGCCCAAGCATAGCTGGTGAAGGGCTGATAGTAATCAGACATGTAGATGAACTCATCCAGCGTGGCCATGCGGTCTCCATCGGTGCCATCACAGACGACATCCATTTCAGACTGAATTAACAATGCTTTGCGCTGACTGGTCGGGTGACTCATCTCCAGGATGGTCTCGCAATCAAAGAAGTTATGCCGATCCAGAATCTTGTTCAGGCGGGTGATGTCGCGCTGGATGCCGTTGGTCTTATTCTCGTAGAGCTTGTGGTAGAAACCGGAGACCTTTGCTTTAGGCAGCATGGCGGCGAGATCTGGCAGCAGACTTGGCAGCGAAGGATTGATACGGGAAAGCTCGGCTACCGTTTGATTGGCCTTTGGCACACGCACGCTGAGTTGAAACTCCGCCTTGTAGGCCTCAGGGTCCAGACGCTCAAGACTGGCATAAGTCCCCTGCTCTGTTAGCAGCTTGGTCTTGATGGTGATGCCATTGAAGAAGGTGGAGACATCAGCCTCCTTACGTGGAATAAAATCATCTGGTAGTGGTGGCGGCGGCGCAGGAACCTCCTTGATCACCTCTTTCACGACTTCCACAGGCACCTCGACTCGGCGCTCCACCTCACGGGTAATCACTTCTGTTGTGTTGCGGCCTGCATTTACGATCTCTTTGAGCCCCTGTTTAATCTTTCCCGCAAAGGGTGTTAACGGTATCACTAACAGCAGCGCAATGATGATGAGCACCAGCAACCGGATCAGTGAACTAAGCACACCCCGCGGCTGGCGTGGCTCCCAGGGGGAAGGTCCCTGTCCTGGATTCAATGAGGTAGTGTCAGAGGGCGGCTTCATAGGCAGATTTTTAAACCTTGGCTTCGGAGTGGCGACGACGCAAGACCCAGCGCATCAAAGATCGCGGCATATGCCAGAAAAGCGGCGCGGCGATGGAGACACCGAGTCCTGGGAAAACACAGGTCTTTCCAGCACTCAGCGCACTCAAAGCCTGCGCCACCACTTGGCTGGCAGGGATTCTCAGCAGCCCCTGACCATCGCGATTCGTATCCGTGCCATCTTCGCGCTTGGCGGTCTTACTGAAATTTGTAGGCGTCGGCCCAGGGCAAACATAGGTCACCTGGATCTGATGCGGCTCCAGCTCAATCGCCAGCGCTTCGCTGAAACTAGACACAAAGGACTTCGAGGCCGCATAGACCGCTAGATCAGGCATGGGCAGAGTGCTTGCCAACGAGCTGACATTGAGGATGCCCGCAGGTGCTGTTTTCATGAGCACAGGAAGCAGCGCCCGGGAAAGCAAAACGAGCGCGGAGACATTCACATCGATCTGCATTTTCAACCGCTCCTCAGACGCACTGGCAAAGCTGCCATAATCGCCCAAGCCTGCGTTATTGATCAGCAGATTCGGTTTCACCGAAGACGCGCCAACCCAACTCACCAGAGCCGCGCGGCCCTCGTCCGTAGAAAGATCCGCCACGACCAACTCCACCCGCAGATCCGCTTTCAGTGCCTGCAACTCTGCTTTGACGACCTCCATCGCCTCCAGCCGCCGCGCGACTAGGATCAGCGTTTTAGCCGTAGGAGCCAATTGACGAGCAAACTCAGCCCCCAGCCCCGAGGAGGCTCCAGTGATGATGGCAGTACAGTCGTGGGTAGGGAATTTCATGCGTAAGCTTGCCTTTTTAGATTCAGCGCCCAACGATGGCAGACGCCACCATGACGATCAACCAGCTTTCCCAACAAACGCCCTTCACCACCAAAGACGGCAGCACCATCCGCAGTCTGCTCGACCTCACCAACGCCCCCGTCCAAAACCAATCCCTCGCCGAAGCCACCATCCCCGTTGGTCAGCCGACCCAGCGTCACTATCACAAGCTCAGTGAAGAGTTCTACTTCATCCTCGAAGGCCACGGCACCATGGAAATCGATGGCAAAACCCGCCCAGTCACCCCCGGCGACGCCATCCTCAGCCCCCCCAGCGCCTGGCACCAGATCACCGCCACCCAGACACTCCGCCTACTCTGCTGCTGCGCACCGCCATATTCCAACGAAGATACGTTCTTTAGCTAAGTCAGCTGCGCTCGACAATAGGCAAACAAACGCGCGCGATGCAGAGCTGTATCTGAGTTCCTTTTAAAGATACCTTTCAGACAGGTGATAAAGGTAGCCCGGAGGCCGAGCCAGGTGACTTTTAAGCGGTATTGTTTGGCAAAGCCGAACACCATCCGCGCGAAGTCATAATCACGATTGCTGCCGCTGCGGCGATAACGCAAGGGCAGCGCCAAACGGCAACATTTCAGACCAAGGTCGAGTTGATGAAGAGCCCAAGCGTAGTCTTCGGCCGTATCGAGAGATTCGTCGAAGGGGTGACGCTCCCATAAACTGCGGCGGATCATGCCCATGCTGTTGCTGTAGATGGAACCGAACTTAAGGCCTTTGGTGCTAAGTTCTCGCCAGTCGATAGCGTCACTATAAAATAGATCGCTGTCCCATTTGAGGCTGACACAGGCGGTACCAGCACTGCTCATGGCATCAACCATACAAGCGAGCGTTTCAGGGTCTTCTAAGACAGTATGAGAGCTCAGGATGAGGACGAGATCTGTCTCAAGATAGCGCAGGCCAAAGTTCAGTACTTTCGAGTGCTCGTAGCGCTGCGACCACTCGATGACTTGGCCGCCAGAGGCTTCAATGAGTGCTCGGGAGTTGTCTTGGCTACCTGAATCGACCCCCATGAGGAAATCTGGGCGAACTGTCTGATTTTGAAGTGCTGTGAGCACATCAGGAAGTGTTTCAGCCGAGCTCGCAAAGCGGATCAGGACGCCGACTGTGGCACGCTTGTTAGGAAGAATCGGCCGAGCTATTGCTGGACTAGGGCTGTCTGTGGAAGGCATAGAAGATGAAATTGATTGGCCAAACGCTCACAATCCGCACTGAAGTCAGTCGGTGATTGTTTGTCGCAAAGTGTGGCGAAGATAAGATGCACGCCAGGATCAGACCAAGGACGGAAAGTGCTCTTCACATAGGCAGTGTGATCAGGAAGCAGCTTTCCGTCTTGCAGGAAAAACTCCCGAAACCAATGGTGGCCCTCGGTGAAGACGAGCGGGCGTTCTTTCACGTTTTCGACATCAATGCCACGATACTTGAGGCATACCTTTACAGTGTGGTGTCTGTCGCGGCTTGCGGCACCGTAACAGGCGAGGCCGATATGCTCAGATTGGCCTCGCAGCCTTATTTCATAGCCGCATTGGTTAATCGATCTCGACTCCACACTGGTAGGCGGCTGCCAGGATTCTTGACCAAGGGACAGCAACGTCGATACGATGAATGGAAGCGTGAGCGAGGCGAAAAAAGCTGCTTGCCATGTCAAGGGTGACCTGAACGGCTTAGCCTCGTCATTCGGACATTCGTCCTCTACTCTAGAGAAGTAAGTGATGAGCAAGCCTGCTCCTGCGAGCAGCCAAGCCCAAGAGTGCATCGCAATAAGGGAGTGCGTGCATGCCGTGCAAATCAGGCCGGGGACTCTGAGGCGACGGTGATCGACAAGCAGTGGACAGAGTAGTAGCCACGGCAACCAAAAAGACTCCATGCTGACGATGGCAATGCCAAAACCACCTACCAACCACGAGAGCAGCAAACACAACGAAGTTTCACGCACACGGCACCGAGCAAGGCAGACGACCGCCGCTAAAGTGATAAGCTCGGCATTAGGTGTGCCGGACATAGGCGCGAGCAGGGACACCACAGCCGCAGCATGCAAGGTTTCCATAATACCAGAAGACTTAACTCGAAGATCCCTCGGCGTGACGAGTGTCACAAAAGGCACCAGCCAAATAAAACCGATGAAATAATGTGTCTGCGGGCTTTCGACTCCTGGATAAGCCAGCGTACGATAAGCGATGAGCGTAAGAACTCGCAGAACATTTGCCGCCAGAGCTGCTGGAATCATGCTGAGCACGCGCAGCCAAAATAGACCTGCCTGACGTTCATGACGGTTTACCCACACGGCCAGAGCCAGGAGAATCAAAAGAAGGTTAATGCCTGCACAGTCGCGTGTCCACGGCACGTGCAGGTTACCCACAGCCATGACTTCGCCGCGATCAACAACATCGAAGCCAACCAAGCGTAAGCCAGTCATTACAACTGGCCGAGTGAAATCCACCAGCAGATCACGAGACTGCGTAAAGTGCACGGCCACAGCTATAATGGCGGCGGCGATGAAAGTGCGCAGAGTTTCGGGTAGGATGCGATGCTTGCTCATGATCTACTGATCGGAAGTTTGCTGATTCAGGCCAACTTAGACATCCGTTTTGCGCGAGGTGCGGCGATCGCAGCAGTGAAAGCCAGCAGTAGTGTCCAAGGTGGCACGGGAGCTCCCGGGATGGCTCCCACGGATGTATTGCCCATGCTCCAGCGGCTCCCCGCAAGAGATGTTTTAGTCACACCGGTGGTAGTCGTTCCTGAAACGACTGCCACTGGCACACCAGGCAACTTACCATCTACTAGAGGATTCCAGGCTGCTGTACGACTTGTGTAGTTATCGGACTCAAAGCCTGAGCTGCCGTTGTTCGTTAGCACGACACGGTTCCAAGCGGTAGTATCGTCGGCGAAGAAATTAATGAAGCCATAGGGTTCACTGCGATTGATTGAGCGATTACGCGGATTGCCATCATAGCTTGCGGGCAGTGGGTCCATGAGGCTGGACGTGGTGAATCGACCCAGGAGTGTCGTATTATTGTAAAATTCTAGCACATTTCTAGCATCGCCCGCAGACCACCACATGCCGAAGTAGGAGGACGGCGTGTTCAGCGTCAGCGTGCTGGCCAGCACGCCAGAGCCAGCGCCCTGCAAGGAGTAACGTGAGCCATTCGGATTCAGCGTATCAGCAGCACCGCCGTAGGCATCTGCATTCTTTACGTAAAGCTGGTCGAAGCTACCGACACCATTCCAGCTAACATTAGTGCTCTTGCCAAGCGCCGTGGTGTTGAAATTGAAAACCTGAGTGTTTGATAGCGCGGACAGATTGGCGGTTGGATCTTCCGCATAAGTAATCATCACACCAGCATGTGAAGCTTGAGAGAGTGCAAAGAGGAAGAATGAATAGTAAAGTTTTTTCATGGGACCTCACCGTGCGCCAATCATAACCCATGCTCCACCCCCACAGATGTGGGGAATTTGTTCGAGGCAACTCCATGGCAAGATTGCGCTCTTGACCGTGTCAGGGCCTGCAGTGCGGCGAGTACTCCACGGAGCGTCTCCGCTGAATCCGATAAGCGAATGAGGACTGACAGCGTGGGCTCTTGAGGTGAGCCTGTGATGCTGGATGTGGTCGGCAAATCCATAGCGGGGAGGAGATTTGTGGGGGGCGGTGCTCAGAGAATGTCGATCATTTCGTCAAGCTGAGGGCAGCGTTGACCATCCGCATTAGGTGGGAGGGGGCGAAGGGCTTTTCGAGCACATGGGTGGCTCCGCGGCCGATGGCATCAAAGCAACTGTGGAATTCCTCCATGCCGCTGATCATGATGACGGGGATGTTCTGGGTCCCTGGGTGACCGCGCAGTTCGTCCAGTGCGGCGATGCCATCGAGCTTTGGCATGTCGAAATCCAGCACGATGAGATCCGGTGGAGCAGCGAGGGCCATGTCCACGGTGAGACGTCCGTTGTCAGCGAAACCGAGACGCTGGTAACCGCTGCGGTTGAGCGTTTGTTTGATGAGACGGCGCACAGGTGCGTAGTCGTCGGCGACGAGGATGTAGGGAGCATTCATGTTAGTGGGATGGAGTTGAGGTTAGTTGGGGCTTGCGGCTGATTACCAGCAGCGTGATGTCATCGGCAGCTTCGGCACTGGCAACGTGTTGCTCGATCACCTTGCGGACGTTTTCGAGAAGATCGGCCGCCGACCCGCCTTGAGAGGTGAAGTGGGTGAGGCAGGTGATCAGCGGCTCTTTTCCAAGCATTTCTCCCCGTAAGTTTCTGGCATCGGTGGCACCGTCTGTTATCATTACAAGGTGCCCGGCCTGCCCGTCAGTCAGCCGGAGCTCGGCGAAGGTTGCATCGCGTGAGATGCCGAGCGGCGGGCCGTCACCCCGAGCCTCCAGGATGATGTGGCCCTGCGGATCCACAGCGAGGGCTGGGCAGTGCCCGGCAGTGGCGATGGTGATGGAGCCGGTTTTGTGATCCAGCCAGGCGACCTGTACGCTGATGAAGGTGCTACAATTGTCGAGGTCGGTAAACAGGCTGGCATTTAGGCGGGCGAGGAGTTCGCCGGGCTGCGAGGCTAAGTGTGTTTGAGCGTGCAGATGACTGCGCAGAAGGATGGCAAAGAGCGCGGCGGCTGAGCCTTTGCCCATGACATCTGCGATGACGAACAGAGTGCCCTCGCCATCCACAGGGATGACGTCGTAAAAGTCACCGCCTACCTGAAGCGCGGGGATGAGGAGTGCTGCCGAGCTGTAGCCAGGTGTGTCCGGCATCACTTGGGGCAGCAGGGAGCGCTGAGCCTCGGCTGCGGCGGCCAGATCACGCCGCATCAGACTGGTCAGCAGGGATTCAAGCCGCGCTTCAGCGAAGCCAATCTGGATGCCGGTGAATCCCGCGAAGGCACGGACGATACGCGAGTCCCGCGCACTGAACCGGCATTGCCCGCCTTCAAATCCTGCTGACAGCACACCATACACTTTTCCAGCAGCCTTCACCGGGCATGACAACCCGGCGACATCATGACCGAGGAGGTCTTGCAGTGCGCCGAGCTGGGCTGTGGGCGTGCAATTATCAAACCACAGTTCCTTCCCCGTTTTCATTACACAGGCCTCGATGGAGTCGGTGCTCAGTGGCAGTGGCGTTGCAGGTCCAGTGGGCGAGGTGCCGCCCTGCGAAGTAGCTGCCAGCTCTAAGCTGGTGCCATCGCCGGAGATGCGCCTGAAGACGAACCATGTGGCACCTGTGAGGCGCAGAACTTCTTTGAGCCATCGTTGGATGCAGGCGGTTGTGTCCTCGGTTTCGGCAAATTCCTGGCTGGACTGGAACAGTGCGCAGAGGCTTTCATAGGTGGTGCCGAGCTCTTCAGTCATTAGATCGAGGGTGGATTCGAGGACCTCGTTGCATTGGGCTTCACTCTCTGGTGAGCTACTTAGAGAACGCCGCATCACCAACCGCCGCACTTGACGGCTGCTCAGGTCACAAGTGGCATCGGCCAGTTGGGAGATGATGAGATCGCTGAGCTGTCTTTGCTGCTCTTCCTCTTCTTCAGCAGGAATCGCCAGTGCTTTCACAGCGTGGACAATCGCCTGACAGCTTTCCACACTGACCACGACAGAATCAGGCCAGACATTGACGAGTGCCTCGATGCGGTCCGACAGTGGAGAAGGTGAAGCTTGGCTTGAAACAGCACGGTTTGCCGCTTCGGCGATCAGAAGCTCCCAGTCGTTGACTGACTTCGGGTCGTGGTCCATTTTCTCAAGGAAGGCGCGGACGCTGCGGGCAAGCTCACGTGCACCAGTGGCGTCATGGCTGTTTTCAAAGATAGCTCCGTAGGATGTTGAGTTCATGATTTAGGGAATGATTTCAAAAAGGGATGCAGTCTTGGTGGAGATAAGCACCTGCATGACAGTGCTGGAGGGTTCACGAAGCCGAACGGAGCCTTCTCCGTCCAGCACAAGGCGCAGAAAGAGCAGCACGCCCAGGCCGCTGGAGTCCATCAGGCGGGTGCCATTCATGCGCAGTTCCACTCTTTCATATCGGCCCTTCACCGCGGTCCCCAAATGGCTCTTCAGAGACTCCGCGTTGATCATTGAAATCTCGAAAGGCGTGCTGAAATAAAATGTAGATTCAGGCATTGCTTTCTGAGCAGCTCCTCGCGTGTTTTTGTTCATAAGCGGAACCTATCGATAAAGCAGGTGGGTGTCTATTACCCTCATTACCCTCAAATGCAGGGAACTTATTTACAGTTGTTTGCAGCCATAAAACGCATCCATTTTCATTTCATTTCTGCTTCGCCTCCTCATGCGCCGTCATACCTCTGTGGGTGGCTGCTACAACGATGAGTTTTGCCGCATCTGGATATACTTCAGAACCGCCTCGGTGCGCGAGCGGACGCCCAGCTTCCGATACACCGTCTTGAGATAGTCCCGCACAGTTTCATAGCTGATGCCCATCTCATGCGCGGCCTCTTTGGCGACCATGCCCAATGACAACAAATTCAGCAGTTCGCTTTCACGCGGGGAGATGCCCATGATGCGCACTGGACCCATCTGAGAAGTCCCTTGCAGCGATGAAATAAGCAGGCGCGAGATCTCCGGACCGAGCGAGGGATCGCCAGCCACAGCGGATCTCACACTTTCGAGCATCTTTTCCACCGGCATTGTTTTCAGCAAATACCCCCGAGCGCCAGCTTTGAAGGCGGAGAACACGTGTTGAGGTTCTGCATGGCCTGTGAGCATAACAAAAGACGTCTCGAGCAGGGAACTGCCGAGCGCGGAAAGACAGTCGATTCCTGACCAGCCTGGTAGGTCCACATCCAGCAGCACGAGTTCCGGCATTTCTTCGAGAAGAGGGGACAGGGCCTGCTCGGCATTCTTATACATGCCCACCAGATCAAAACCGCGTTCTGGCACGAGAAGGCGTGAGAGCAGAAGGCGAAACCCAGGATCATCCTCCACACAGGCGACGCGGATGACGGTTGGACCGGAAGTTGTGTTGCTGATCATGTAGTGTGGGTGGGCGATGAAAGAGGTGGGGTGATTCATCAAAGCCGAAGGCACGCGCGGGATGCAAAACCAAGGCCCTTCGAGACGTAAATTAGGTGTATTAACTTAAGAAGAGATTGATTCTCGTGCTGTTGTGGGGTTTATTTAAGCTGCCCGAATGAGTTTAGCTGTTCAGGCAGCGTGGAATATTTATATAAATCATCTTTTCCATAATTAAAATAACAATCAATCCCATTTTGCATCGAATTAGCTGCTCGGAAAGTAGCTTGTGGGCGTTCCCGGATAAAGGTGGGAAGGTCGGCCTCGTGCTCTTTGAGCATCCGCGCGACTTTGCACAGGATTGCGCTACGTGAAACGGCCAGCTTTTCCACCTGAAGTTTGGCACTCAAATTTAGGCTGCTGAGCACATTGCCAATGTTGTGCAGCACGCTCTTCGCGATCTCAGACTTGCCGGCTTCATGGGCGGCATCGACCTGCTGTTTGTGCAGACGATTTTGCAGATCCGACTGGGCGCGGCGTTGGGAGATGTCCTTCATCACTCCACGTGTGATGAGTTTTCCCGTGGCGTCCAGCAGGCTAAAGAATATGATGAAGAGAGGAGTGGGCATTGGAATCATGCGTGTGGACTGGTAATATGTTGGTGTACCATATTTCTTACTCTCCAAGACATCTATAGGACCATGGTCCTATTTCCATTAAAGCTGCTCTCAGATAGTTAAGGGAAATTAATCAATCTGGTTGGCGTAATGAGTGAATACCTCAACTTTCGCGGATCACTCAGGACGCACGAACGTTCAAAGCCCTCATTGGTATGAGCCATATCAACGTCTGTGATGATTGATGGCGTGGAGCGTCCCATTCAGCGGCCTAAAAGGGAACGTGAAACCTCGGAACGGGGTCAGCGGAACGGGGTCAGAGTGGAATGGCACTGACTTAAGCAATTAGACCGCCTTTTTCAGGTGTTTGGGAGGTTCTGGGCGGCGACGCATCTCCGCGCGTGGTTGGGTCATGAGTTTGTAGGAGTCGCGGCGGCGTTTGACAACACGCGGTTCTCGGCGGTCGGGTCGTGGGCGCACGACGTCTCCTGCGATCAATCGTAGCAACTCGCCGTATCGTTCTCTGGCTTGCTTGGCGCTGCGGCACCCCCATAAGGTGCAGTGCCATTGGTTGACGCGGTCGATCGTGCCTTTGAATGACAGCCTACCCTCCTCTGCTGCCGGACGTTGCTTGTCGGCCTGCACCATGAGCAGGCGCACGAGGTTGTGCGCGATCATGTGCATGAGGAGTTCGCGCACGACCATGTTGGGACTCTGGCAACGTAGCATGTCCATGTTTTGCGAGGTTTTGATGTCGTCAAAGAACAGCTCCACATTCCAGCGGCGCAGATAGAGGGCGGCGATCTGTTCGCTGCTGTGTGCTCGGGCGTCGGTGAGTGTGGTTGCCAGATACATAGGCTCGGGCCGGTGCCCGCGCACTTCGATCTGAGTGGCCACGATGCGCAGTTTGAGTGTCGCTGGCATGGCCGCATAGCGGGCTGCCGGCATGTTTTTGGGCCTCTGCACGGGCTTGTTCCAGGTTTGCAGACGGTCGGCTTTGCCAAGGCGTTTGCCTTTGCGCATGTTGACTCCACGCGCTTGATGCAGGCGCATGACGATGTGGACGCCGCGCTGCTGGCAGGCGGCGATGAAGGCGAAGGAGCAGAAGGCTCTGTCGGCTATCAGGGTGTCGCCAGCGCGCAGGAAACCCAACAGCTTCCAAGCAAGGAAGGAATCATGCCGACGAGTATTGCTTTTGACCACGCGCAGCCAGGCACCGGTGCGCAGGTCAAAGAGACCGAGCAGATGCATCTGCGGAAAACCGCAGCCGGGCTTTTGCCCGGAAGCATAGGAATAAACGGCGCGATTGGCATCGCTGTCGGGCAGGGTGAGCACGGTGCCATCCATGACGAGCAGGCGGCCTTGCGAGCCGAAGTCTCCTGCTGCCATTGCTACGGCATCAGTGACGTGACGCAGCACGCGGATGAGCATGCGCGCGCAGAGCCGGGCGCGCGCTTTGCAATAGGCACCCGTGCAGTCGCTGATCAGAGTAATGTCCTTGGCTGCACAGAGGGCCTGCACACGGCTCAAGGCGCGGCGGCAACTGCTGTCGGGATCGAACACCTGGGAGAGAAAGGCCCAGAAGGTGAGGATGGGGGTGAAGGTTCGCTTGCGGCTGTTGAGGCCCTTCTCGGCCTTGAAGGTGCGCAACCAAGAGGGGAGTGCGTTGCCCAGTAGCGTCTCAAGATGAGCGAGGCATAGCCCATCGAGTTTGCGTGTTTGAAGGGCGAGGCGGAGCTGCGCGGAAGTGGGTTTACGGCCAAGTCCAGCGCGGTGAAATCCAGGGAATAAAGCGGATGACATGCTCATCACATGTCTTGCCAAAAAAACTTATTTATTCAAATTCAAATCACACAAAATTTGTCCATGGCACCCGCTAAGTCAGCGCCATTCAACCCTGACCCCATTCTCACTGACCCCATTCTCATCGCTGAGTGCAAGCCTAGCAAAAGGCGACCGTGCTTTTTTGCGCAGGCTCATCAAAGATGTTGGCGGTGGGTGATTTCAATGTGTTATAGCCTTTTATCCCCTGAGGCTTAGGGTTTTTCATGGCGTTGGGCATCCCCGCACTTGGGGGGAGTGTGCCAAGCATGACTTCTGGGCATAGTTCAGATGTTGTGAAAGACCTGATCAAACTCTTCATCGCCTTCGCTCTCTACGGCGGCCTCGCGCCGCTGCTGGGCATGATGATGGCCACACGTCGCCATTGGCAGCGTGCGCTATTTGGCCTGATGATCTACATGCCCATGTTACAGCCTGGTCGCATCACCTTCATGATGGGGAGCATCGACACCTATCGCGGGCATGTGAAGGGTTATGAGGTTTCATTCATTGAGGTGTTTTCCCTCGCTCTCATCATCGCTGTGCTGAACGGGCCGCGTGCCCCGCTCATGCCCCGCCGTGCCAAGCTGCCACCAGGAACGCTGATCTACCTCGGCTGGGCTTTCATCGGACTGTTTTCCATCGTGAACGCTTGGGAGCCGACCTATGTGCTCATGACCTTTGTTCGCATCTTTAAAAGCACCCTCATCTTTGCAGCCGCAGCGCTTTTTCTGCGGGATGAAAAGGACCTGCGGGCCGCCATCATCGGCCTTGCCTCCAGCTTAGTGGTCCAGGCATGGATCTGTTTAAAAATGCGATACATCGACGGATACTTCCAGATCAAAGGCTGGTTCGAGCACCAGAACCCCATGTCCATGTGGGCCTACATGAGCGCCTGTGTCGTCTTTGCTGCGGCCATGCATCGGGAGACCAAAGGCTGGCTGCTCTGGCTTTGCCTAGCTGCCTTTGGCGGCGCGGGCTTGTGTGTGCTGCTCTCCGTTTCACGCGCCGCTTTGGCAGCGTATGCCATCGGCGCTGGATTGGTGCTCTTCATGGCTTGGATACGCGGACCTAGCATGAGGACCGCATCCGCCACACTCATGGGCGCTCTGGGTGCCGTGATGGTGATGATGTTCGCCATGGACTCGCTAAACTCACGCCTCAAGGAAGTGAAAGCCAGCAAGGAAATCAGCGCCGAGGATCTGCGTCCCGTGCTGAATCGCCAGTGCAAAGCGATGCTGAATGACTACCCACTTCTTGGCATTGGCTGGAACAACTACGGCATCGCCAACAGCCGACCACGAGGCTACAAATACAGCGAGGTGCTGGAGGAATGGGATCGCGAGCGCGGCTTCACCATCATTGATGAAAACTACTGGGCCAATCCCCTGACTGAAAGCCTCTACTGGCTCATCCTGTCTGAGAACGGCTGGCTCGGCTGGAGCTTCTTCATCCTCTTTGAAGCCGCTACACTTTGGTATGGCATCCGCGCCATTCGTCACGGCGGCAAAAGCTTATCTGGTTACGTCGCCTTCGGCATCTTCATCGCCCTAGCCATTTGTTATCCGCATGGCCTTGTCGAGCGCATCCTCACCCAGACCAAGAACCTCTCCCACTGGCTCATGCTAGCCGGGATCCTTTCCGGCATGGAAATGAACCGGCGGGCGAAAGCGAAGTAGCTTGCCTCTCCAGAGGCGAGACAACCGTCCCCTGACTCCCTTCGACTCGCTGGGCTTTCTTCGGGAGCCGGGAGACTCCGATCTCGGCTTTGGAAAGCCAAGCTACGTTACTTCGCAGCAAAACGCTTCTTGAGCCTGGCGCAGGGCTTTTCGATGAAGGCGTTCATTAGCCAGGCCAGTGCTAGGGAGAGGACAAAGGAGGTCATCCCCTGCCCTAGCTTTGACATGGGGAGGTGCGTTTTCACCAAGGCAATCACGAGGGAATGCGTGAGATAGAAGGCATAGGAAAGCACGCCCATTTTGCGCACCCAAGCCCAGTTCAGGAAACGAAACGGCAGCCAGTCGGCATAACGAATGACGACGATGAAGATCGGGATCAGGGCCAGGCCTTGGACCGTGTAACGCCAGGTCTCGCGGAAGGCGATGTCGCGCACGACAAAGCTCGCCAGTAAGATCACCACGCTCAGCGGCAAAATGATCCACAGCATGAGCCGACGATGGCCGCCACCGGCATCGAGGGCGGGATTGCCGAACACGGCCAGCGCACAGCCGAAAAGCAGGCCGTCTAGGCGTGTGTCGGTGCCGTGGCAGGTGCGCGGGTGGTGGGCGCTGCCGTTGTGGAGGTCAAAGACCTGCCAGCCATGCACCAGCAGCATGCGCCAAGCGAGCACGAGGCCACAGAGGCTCAAGAGCGCGATGAACTGATGTTTGCGATCTGGTAGCACACGGCGCAGCGCCAGATAGAAGAGGGGGAACAGCAAATAGAAGTGTTCCTCGACGGCCAGCGACCACATGACCTCCGTCCCAGCGGGTTGAAGGCCGCCCTGGATCTCCCAGAAGTTTGAGATGAAACCTGCCTGCGCTGCCATGGCCGCCCAGGAGAAGCCGCCTTGGGTCCAGGCGTTCACCCCGAGAAGTGCGATGACACCAAGCACGAGATAAAAGGGAGGAAAGATGCGCAGGGCACGGCGCATGTAGAAGTCGCGCAGATTGACGCTGCCTGTGCGCTCGCATTCCATCCGCATGAGCGTGGTGATGAGATAACCACTAAGGAAGAAGAAAATGGTCACTCCAAACAGTCCCGGCACGAAGTGGGACAACCCAGCATGACTGAGGAAGACGATGAAGATCGCGACGGCACGCAGGCCGTCG
>JAPLUM010000735.1 GCA_026397605.1 Verrucomicrobiota bacterium
CAGACCGGTGACACGGCGAGGGATGAGCTTGCCTGTTTCGCTCAGGAAGCGTTGGAGCAGCTCAGGATTGCTGTAGGTGAGCTTTTCCACCGGAATGTCCATGCGTCGGCGTGGCATCCTCCGGTTGTTTTTACGCATGGAGATGAGGCGTTCGGTCGTCTTAGGTTGCATGAGAGTAAGTCGGTTGTGTGGATTAGCGAATCTCGCGGTGCAGGGTGCGGCGCTTGAGGAAGTGATTGAATTTCACTTTCTCCAGACGGCCTGGGGTGCGTGGGCTCTTTTTGTTACGTGTGGTGACGTAACGGGACGTGGGACTGCCCTCGGCCTTAGCCTCTGTGCATTCAAGGATGATGATTTCGCGTGCCATAAAATTTGGGGTGGTGAGGCTAGGTTACTCTTTGCTAAAGTCAAGCGACTCATTGCCATTGTTATTTTGTGAGGAGGAAGTTTCCTCTTCATCCTTCTCATCGTCAGACTCTTCGGCAGAATCATCCAGACCGAAAAGTGAGCGAACAGGGCGGTTCCAGCGGCCTCCGCGCTGTTCCCCTTCGATCCTGGCTTGGCAGGTGACGGTGAAACGAGTGAAGGGCAGAGCCTCAAGGCGTTCTTCAAAAATGGTCTCTCCTGACATCTCACAGATGCCGTAGGTACCGGCGTCGATGCGGGTGAGGGCCTCATTGATTTCGTAGATAGCGTCCTGCTCTTTAGCCAGAAGGCTGAGGGCAAAGTCGCGGTCGTAGGCGTCGCTGCCTGCATCGGCCTGATGCATGCCGAAAGCGGATTCGTTGCCACCATTATTGCGCAGGCTGTCATTGGCGACGCCTTCAGCTGCATTCATGTAGGCTTCGCGCAGCTCGATGAGGCGCTGGCGCTGTTTTTTCAGGAAGGCGGCTGGAAGCACTGGCTTTCTTGGGCCTGAATCCATGGTGATACCTTCGTCGTCAATGTTAGTCGTGCGCTTGGCATTGACGATCTTGATCAGAGGTCCAGTTGTTTTGACGGGGGCAGGCTTTGTAACAGGCGCTTCTTTCACCGGAGCTGCTGGTTTGGCAGCTGGTTTTACGGCTGCGGCAGGAGCTGCTTTAACAGGCTTTGGCGCAGGTGCTGGCGCTGCTTTCTTAGCTGGAGCAGGAGCGGCCTTCTTGGCAGGTGCCGGAGCAGCTTTCTTTGCTGGAGCAGGTGCTGCTTTTTTCGGTGCTGCAGCTGCTTTTTTGGCTGGCGCAGGTTTTGCCGCAGGTTTAGCAGCGGCTTTTTTAGCTGGAGGGGCGGCTTTGACGGGTGCCTTTTTGGCGACGGCCTTTTTGGCTGGGGGGGCTGCTTTAGCAGGGGCTTTCTTCACAGGGGGGGATTTCTTGGGGGCGGGTTTGGCCGCCTTACTCACGGGCGCTTTCGCCTTGGGCTTGGTCACAGGTTTAGCTGCTTTGACTGGCTTCTTGGGGGCTGGCTTGGCTGGCGCTACCGGCTTTTTAGTCGCGGGCTTGGCTGGCTTGGCCGGCTTTTTAGGAGCTGGTTTAGCGGATGCTTTTTTGGTGGTTTTAGCCGGGGCTTTGGGCGCTGTTTTCTTTTTCGCAGGCATAGCTCGTGAGGTTGGACGGTGGATCGCGGTTTTTTTGGTTGCCACCGGTTGGTGACAGAAAAAGAGGCGCGGAGTGTGGACGCTTCCTCAGAAATGGCAAACAGAATTCCCACAGTCCTGCGGGTTCTCAAAATAACTCTGTTTTTGAGAAGGGTCTGAGAGAAGGTAGAATCGGTCCTTGAGAAAGCTGTTAATGGGGGCGAAAGAGCGCGCCCGCTTTTCCCTGTCATGTCCGCTGCATCCGAAGTCGCCCGTCGCCGTACCTTTGCCATCATCTCTCATCCAGATGCTGGAAAAACCACGCTCACTGAGAAATTACTCCTCTATGGCGGCGCGGTACAGCTGGCTGGAAGTGTGACGGCACGCAAAAACCAACGTGCGACAACGTCTGACTGGATGGAGCTGGAAAAACAGCGTGGTATTTCGGTCTCATCCACGGTGCTGCAGTTTGAATACAAGGATTGCGTGGTGAATCTGCTGGACACGCCTGGGCACAAAGATTTCTCGGAGGATACTTACCGCGTGCTGACGGCGGTGGATGCGGCTGTGATGGTGATCGATGCGGGTAAGGGGATCGAGACCCAAACGCTGAAGCTTTTTGAAGTCTGCCGCCGTCGTGGGGTGCCGATCTTCACCTTCATGAACAAGCTGGATCGGCCATCTCGCCCGCCGATGGAGTTGCTGGATGAATTGGAGCGTGTCCTGGGCATCGCCGCTTATCCGATCAATTGGCCGCTGGGTGATGGGATTGATTTTAAAGGTGTCTATGACCGTGAAGCCAGTCAGGTGCATCTCTTTGAGCGCACGGTGGGTGGGATGTTCCGTGCGCCTGAAAAGGTGAAGGGGATCGAGGATGACAGCGTGCGGGATGCTCTGCCGCCGCTGGTTTATGCCCGCGTCTGTGAGGAACTGGAGCTGCTGGCTGGCGGTGGGTCTGAGTTTTCCTTTGAGGAAATTCGTCGCGGACAGCTAACGCCCGTTTTTTATGGCAGTGCCATGAATAACTTCGGCGTGCAGATGATGCTGGACCGTTTCCTGGAGCTGGCACCGCCGCCTGCTCCTCGCATGAGTGGGGATGAAATCATCTCGCCTGAGACAGCGGGCTTCAGCGGTTTTGTCTTCAAGATTCAGGCGAACATGAATCCACGGCATCGTGACCACGTGGCCTTCATCCGTGTGGTTTCAGGCTGCTTCCAGCGGGACATGAGTGCGATCAATACCCGCACTGGAGCGCGTCTGCGGTTGGGGAATTCCCAGCGTCTGTTTGCCCAAGAACGCGAGACCGTGAATGAGGCCTGGGCTGGTGATGTGGTGGGCTTGGTGGGAAATTACGATTTCCTGATTGGTTACACGTTAGCTGAAGATTCGAAGGTGAAGTTTGATGAGATGCCACGGTTCACTCCGGAGTGCTTTGCGTATCTGCACAATGAAAACACTTCCAAGTTTAAGCGCTTCCGTGATGGTCTGGATCAGCTTTTGAAAGAAGGTCTAGCACAGCCTTTCGAGCTGCCAGACGCAGCAGTGCGTGTGCCGCTGCTCGGCGTGGTGGGCACCTTGCAGTTTGATGTATTGAAGTATCGCTTAGAATCAGAATACAATGCTGAGGTGCGCTTAGAATTTGCCTCCTGGACCATCGTGCGCTGGCTCAGGGAGAAGCAGCCCGCTGAGACAGCGAAGCCTGCCAAAGGTGGCATCCTTCCCCGCCCGAATCTGATGGCGAGCTATGACACGACTTTGGCGCTAGATTCCGCCGGAAATTGGGTGGCGCTCTTCAGCGATAAGATCAGCGCGGGTTACTTTGAGACGAAGAACTCGGAAAAGTTCGACATCAGCAGCTTCCCTTTTTAAAGCATTTTAATCCGTGATGACGTCGTAAACCAAGAGCTTCGCGGCCATCGGTTTGAGCACGTCATTCACGGCTTTCACATGGACGGGATGCTTTTCATAGGTGGTCAAATCGGCCTGATTGGCAAAACGCATGACGAGACCGACATCAAAACTGTCGTCCACCACAGGACGCTCACTGGCGAGAGGCTGACCCACACTGAGATGTTGAATCTCTGAGATTTCTTTTTGGAACATTTTGGCCGTTCTAATCGCCTGGGCGCGGTCGGCGGCGTTGCCGGGCTTTTTGAGCCAAATGAGTACGACATGCTCGACCTTGCCCTTGGCGGTGGTTTTGCAGCCCATCGGGCAACTGGTGCAGGAGGCTAGCAGGCTCAGGGCGGCGAGGGATAAGATGGCGATGGCTTTTTGCATGGTGATGACTAGTTTGGCGAATGATGAAGCAAGCGTCGAGACTGTTTTTTTGCCTGAGTTTCTTTTTTGGAGCCGTCCATGCCCAAGAAGCGAAACCTTTTGATCGCCTGACTTTCCATGCGGCCCCCAAGGCGCTTTCTAAAAATGCCAAAGCCCAAGACTGGCCACGTGTCCTCGGCCCGCATGATGATGGCAGCACGGAAGAGACGCCTCTTTTAAAACAGTGGCCTGCATCGGGGCCAACAGCGGTGTGGGAGGTGAAGACGGGAGAAGGCTACACGTCCCCCATCATCAGTGGTGACTACTGCCTGATTTTTCATGCTTTGGATCAAAAAGAGACCGTGGAGTGTCTGCACCGCGAAACAGGTCAGCGTTTTTGGATCAAAGAGTATCCCATCGAGTATCAGGACCGCTACGGCTTTGGCAATGGACCGCGCGGCAGTCCGGTGATCAGCGGTGGAGTTGTGGTGACTCTGGGAGTCACCTCCATGCTGCACGCCTTTGATTTGAAGTCGGGCGCTGAGCTTTGGAAGCATGATCTGAGGAAGGATTATCATGTGCCGCAGGACTTTTTTGGCGCAGGCTCCTCCCCATTGATTCTGGATGGGAAAGTGATCGTCCATGTGGGTGGTAAGGCAGAGGCTTTTGATGGCTTTGAAGACAAGCAGGATCGTGAACGCAAGCTGGCGACAAAAGGCGTGAGTGTGGCTGCCTTTGATCTAAAAACAGGCTCAGTGATCTGGAAGGTGGAGGACGAATGGGGCGCTAGCTATGCGTCGCCTGTTCCTGCCAAACTGCACGGCCAGACCAAGGTGCTCATCTATGCTGGTGGTGAGAGTGATCCCGCTATCGGTGGGCTGCTATGCATTGATCCTGCCAGTGGCACGGTGCATGATCGCTTCCCCTGGCGGGATGATGAGTACATTCAGGCGACTGGAAGCAGCCCGGTGGTGATTGCCGAAAAGAATCGCGCTTTCATCACCACTTGTTACCCAAAGAATAAACCCATCGGCGGTGTGATGGTGGAGTATGATGCTAGCTTCAAAGCCAAGGAAGTCTGGCATAGCACAAAGATTGCCTGCCACTGGATGACGCCGCTTTATCAAGACGGATATCTTTACGCCATCGACGGTGAGCGTGAAAACAACAGCCGCCTAGTCTGTGTGAATGCGGAGACTGGCGCAGAAGTCTGGATAAAAAATATCGAGTGGGAAGACGCGGCCTTTGGGGAAGCTCAGGGCCGCTCCAAGCCTGTTCGTCTCAGCATCCTGCGTGCGAGTTTAATGAAAGCCGATGGCGCTGTGCTTTGCCTCGGCGAAACGGGCAGCCTGCATTGGCTGAAACTGACACCGCAAGGCTGTGAGGAGATTTCTCGGACTCAACTCTTTTATGCGCTCAACACCTGGAGCCTGCCAGCGCTGAGTCATGGGCTACTCTATGTGCATCAGCAGGCGGAATCTCTGGATCGCAAGCATGGCACACGAGTGATCTGTTACGATTTAAGGTCAGAATAATAATGTGAGAGATCCAATTTTACTGAATAAGATCAGCGTCACAGCATCTGAAAGAACACCTATGGAAACCCCCATCATCACCCCTGAAGTCAGTTCCGCGCCAAAGCCTGGTCTTTCGGCAAAGAAAGTCATCCTCATCGTTCTCGGCGTCATCGTCGTGACCGGAGGCATCGCCGCTGCCGCAGGTGCCTGGTGGGTGAAGCATACGCTTTATCCTAGTCCCATGCAGCCGGTGGTGTTGACCGAGAAAGAGCAGACAGTCTTTGACGATAAACTGGCCGCGTTTTCGGCTCCGGCAGCCGCGCAGCCAGAGGTGGCGGCTGATCCAGAACTTGCCAAGCGCACGCTCATCATCACCGAGCGTGAAGTGAATGCCTATCTGGCCAAACAAAATTTAGGCGACTCCGTTGAGGTCAATTTTGGCGAAGGCACCGTTTCTTCTGCCATTATTCTCACCGCACCACAGGACTTCCCGCTCCTGGCTGGGCAGAAAGTGCGCATGAGATTGACCTTTGGCACCAGCCTGAACCCTGGCCAGAAACTGTCTTTCGTCTTGGATGATGTCAGTCTCGGCGGTCTTTCTCTGCCAAATGCCTGGCTGGCTGACCTTAAAGGTGTGGATCTCATCGCTAAAAACATTGAAAGCGATCCGGGACTCCAGCGGTTTCTAGCAGGCATCCAGCAGCTCGAGGTCCATCACGGGCAGCTAAAGGTTCTTTTGAACAAGTAAGGCGACTGGAAAGAGATTTTGCATAGCTCGGTGAAATCCACCGAGCTATTTTTTTCTAAAACGCAATTTTTTCTAGAATGGGGCGTATGAAGCTCATCATGTCCCTTCGTTGCCCTCTATTCGCTCTAGCTTTTGCACTCAGTTTTCCTGCCGTGCAGGCTGCTTATCCTGAATTCACCGCGACCATTCCTAATGGTGGTCAGAAGGGATCAGAACTCAAACTGACGGTCACAGGAAATCGCTTGGAAGATTTCGAAAGCTTGATGTTTTTCTCACCAGGCTTCGCTCAAAAGAGCGTGGATAAAGTGGAGAAGAACAAGGTGCAGGTGACCATCACCATCGCCGCTGATGTGCCTTCTGGGAATCACACCATCCGCATCCGCACTAAATCTGGCATCTCCCACGCCCGCCGACTCTTTGTGGGCCCATTCCCGAATGTGGCGGAAAAGGAGCCCAATACAGAGTTCGAGGCCGCTCAGGTGATTCAGCTGAATCAAACGGTCGAAGGCGTTGTCCTCAGTGAAGACGTCGATTACTACAAGGTCACGGTTAAAAAAGGGCAGCGCATCAGTGTGGAGACGGATGGTCTCTGCCTCGGTTACACACCTTTTGATCCTTACATCGCCATCATCGACAAAGACCGCTTTGAAAAGGCTTTCTCAGATGACACGATCCTGCATCGCCAGGACGGCTACTGCTCCTTTGTGGCCGAGTATGACGGCGACTACTATGTGATGATGCGCGAGTCATCCTACCGCGGTGGCGGCAACAATTATTACCGGCTCCATGTCGGAAGCTTCCGCCGTCCAGACGTGGTTTATCCTGCGGGCGGAAAGCTTGGTTCATCCACGAAGGTGCGTTTCATCGAAAAAGACGGCAGCTTTGAGGAAGATGCCCAACTGCCTGCTGAGCCAGATCCAGGCTTCATGATTTATTCGAAGACACAGGAAGCTGCGCCATCCGGCAATCCATTCCGCCTCGTGCCTTTTGACAACGTGCTGGAAGTAGAGCCCAACGAAGATCAGGCCAAGGCAACGCCAAGTGCCTTAGGCGAGCCAATCGCCCTGAACGGCATCATCGATAAACCAGGAGACGTGGACTACTTCAAAGTGAAGCTCAAAAAAGATCAGCAGGTGGTTCTCCAGACCTTTGCTCAGAGCCTTGGTTCACCTCTGGATTCAGTCGTGAATGTCTATAACGAAAAAGGCAGCGGTCTGGGCGGAAACGACGACGGCGGTGGTCGCCGCCGGCTCGATAGTAAGCAGACGCTGAAGGTTCCCGCTGACGGTGACTACTTTGTGCGTGTGACAGATCATCTGGAGCGTGGTGGAGCTAACTTTGTTTACCGCATTGAAATGGTGGCTAGCCAGCCTGAGATGACCTTTGCCTCCCCAAACTACTCGGTGAATGATTCCAATTATCGTCAATTCATGGCTGTCCCTCGCGGTGGACGCATGGCCCTTTTAGAAAACTTCACCCGTAGCAATGTCAGCGGTGATTTCCAATACGACGCCCCAGGTTTACCGCCTGGCATCAAGATGCTCTCAAATGTCATCCCCAAAGATCAACCTGGCATGCCACTACTCTTCGAAGCTGCTCCAGATGCGCCGCTCGGCCATGCGACCGTGGCCATGCAGTTAAAGCCCGTCGATCCCGCTCAGAAGATTGCCGGTAAGATGCGCCAGGACTTCGATATCGTGCGCCAGGGTAACACCATCTTCCTGACAGACATCGAGGATAAGCTGCCTGTGGCCGTAGTCGAAGAGGCCCATTACTCTTTAGAGATCGTCAAGCCAGCCGTGCCGCTCGTTAACAATGGTGTCCTGAATTTGAAGGTCGTTGCCAAGCGCAAAGAAGGCTTTAAAACGGCCATCCGCGTGCTCATGGTCTGGAAGCCTTCCGGTGTCAGCACCCTCGGTGAGCAGACGATTCCCGAAGGTCAAAATGAGTGCATCTTTCAGTTAGACGCCAATGCCAACGCACCTGCGGGCACTTGGAAGTTTGTAGTCATGGGGGAAGCCGACGCTGGGAATGGTCGCGTCTTTAATGCCTCCCCTTTCTGTGAAGTCACCACAGCTCCGGCCTTTGTGAATGCGCCAGCGATCCCCCTCACAGCCGTCGAGCAGGGCAAAGAAGCTATCATGCTCGCCAAATTGGAAACATTGCTGCCATTCAATGGAGAGGCCTTAGCTCAAGTCGTGGGCGTGCCTGATACGATCCCGATTGAATCAGCTAAGATCACCAAGGACACCAAAGAAGTCAGCTTCAAAGTTAAGACGACTGACAAGTCCCCCATCGGCAAACAAAACAACCTTTTTGTCCAAGTCGAGATTCCTGTTCCTGGTGGCACCACCACCCACCGTATCGCCCTGGGATCCGTGCTGAGAATTGATGCCCCGCGTAAAGTTGTGACCCCACCTCCAGCAGCGGCTCCGGTCGTGGCCCAAAACAAGCCCAAGGAAGAGGCGAAACCAGCTGCGCCAAAGGTTCTGTCACGGTTAGAGCAACTCAGGCAGGAAGCCGCTGCTGGTAAATGAGTCTGCGAACACACTGAGAAATTTTCAAACGAACAGCGTAACTAGTTTAACCCATACTCGGTCAGCCCCCATGACACGTCCTTTTCTAAAACATCTTCTCATTGGCTTGAGCGCCCTCACGCTTATGGTCAAAGCACAGACGCCCGCTTCAGCCACAGCACCCGCTCCGGTGGCCGCTCCAGCCACAGCACCCGCTCCGGTGGCCGCACCCGCACCTGTCGCAGCACCCGCACCTGCCGCAGCACCCGCTCCGGCGCCCGCGCCCGCACCTGCCGCAGCACCCGCACCTGTCGTAGCACCCGCACCTGTCGCAGCACCCGCACCTGTCGTAGCTGCTGCACCCGCAGGTGTGGATTTCAGTCACGTTCAAGCCATCTTAGAAACAAAGTGCTTGGAGTGCCACAATCCAAACAAGGTCAAAGGCAAGCTCCTCATGGACACCGCTGAGGCGCTGCTCAAAGGCGGTGAATCAGGCCCTGCCATGGTTGCCGGCAAGCCAGATGACAGCGAGCTCATCAAGCGCCTCGTCCTGCCTGCTGATCACGATGATGTCATGCCGCCAAAAGGTGGTCCTTTGCCGAAAGCTGACATCGACCTGCTGAAACGCTGGATCGCTGAAGGTGCCAAGTGGCCACAGGGCCTGACCGCTCGATACAAATCACCCGAAGAAGTCAAGGCTATGGCTGCCCTTCAAGAGAAGCTTCCAGCCTTAACCAAACTTGAAATTTTCCCGGATAAATTCAGTCTGGAAACCAAGCGCGACTTCCACCGCGTTGTCGTCATGGCGACATTCAATGATGCGACAACACGTGATGTGACCAAACTCTCCAGCCTACGTGTGGTTGATTCCAAAGTCGCTAAGCTGGACGGTGACAGCGTCCTGCCAGTATCAGATGCAGGCGCTACCGAACTCATCGCTCAATTAGGCAACCAAACAGTCAAAGCTGCCGTCGCGGTTAAGGATGGAAACAAAGATCGCCCAGTCTCCTTCCATCTTGATGTGATGCCAGTCTTTCTCCGTGGCGGATGCAATCAGGGCGGTTGTCATGGTGCTGCCCGTGGTAAAGACGGCTTCCGTCTCAGTCTCTTCGGCATGGACCCAGACGGCGACTACACACGCATCACTCGTGAGCTGGTCGGACGCCGCGTCAATCTCGCCATCCCAGAGGAAAGCACCCTGGTGGAAAAAGCCGTGGGCGCGGTGCCACATTCGGGAAATCAATGCTACACTCCAGAATCGACCTATAACCAATCGGTCTTAGAGTGGATCAAGGATGGTGCAGTTAGTGATAAACCTGACATCGCTAAGG
>JAPLUM010000706.1 GCA_026397605.1 Verrucomicrobiota bacterium
CATGGGATAACCTCTCCGTCGGCACCAGCTGGCGCAGCATACAGAGCGCTTTTGCCCCACCGACTGCCTTTGCAGATAGCGTCACCCTGCGGCCCAACAAAAAGGTGCTTCTTGATGTGTTCCGCAATGATGCAGGTGCAGGCAGTATCGAGCTAGTCAGCCCGCCCAGCAATGGCGCGGCAAGCGTTGATAGCACAGGCCGCGTCTTTTACAGCCACACCACGGGCTCGCCCACAACGGATAGCCTGACTTACCGTATCCTCGGTATCAATGGGCAATACTCCGCACCGGTCACGGTGACTTTTAATTTCAGCAATGCCCTGCGGATCGCCAATCAAACCTCGGTGGTGCCACTGACCGCGCCGACCACGGGCCTAGCGGTCGTGGACTCCACACCTGGTCTGACCTTTAATGCGCCGAGTTGCATGTCGGCGGTGCCTGGCAGCACAGACAAGGTGCTCGTCGGTGAGCGCAATGGCAAAATCTGGCTCATCCCCAATATCCACGCAGCCAATCCAACGCGGCAACTCTTTTTAGATGTCGCCGCTGTGGTGAATCCGAGGAGCACGGAAGACTTCGAAGATGATGGCAATGAACTAGGCCTCAAAGGTCTGGCTTTGCATCCAAACTTCGCCACGAATCGGCAGTTCTTCATCACTTATAATTTCCTCATCAGTGGCCAGCGCTATGCTCGTGTCAGTCGCTTCACTGCCGTGAATGGCAATCTAGACCTCGGAGATACAGCTAGTGAGCAGCCCTTCATCACGCAGATCAATCCAAGCGCCATTCATAACATCGACTCCTGCCGTTTCGGCCCTGACGGCTATCTCTACTGGGCGGCAGGTGATGCTGGCGGGCTCAATGATGGCAATCTGAATTCTCAGCGTATCGACAAAGACTTCTGGGCCGGAATTTTCCGCATTGATGTGGATCGCCAGCCTGCCAATCTGGAGCCAACTGCGCATCCCTCCATCGTACTCAATGCGGGAACGGCCTACTATAAAGTGCCTGCGAATAATCCTTTTGTCGGAGCAACCACGTTCAATGGACTCGCTCTCACTGGCAATGTGCGCACAGAGATTTTTGCCATTGGTTTCCGCAATCCATGGCAGTTCAGCTTTGACCCGCAAAACGGAGAGATCTGGGCTGGTGAGGTGGGTCTGGATCTATGGGAAGAAGTGAATGTCGTGACTCCAGGCGGCAATTACGGTTGGGGATATTTAGAAGGCAACGCGGCTGGTGCACGTGCGAATCCACCGGTTGGCTTCACACCCACGGCACCGCTTTGGACGTACTTCCACGGTGGCGGCGCACTCGAAGGCCGCAGTGTCACGGGTGGCTTGGTTTATCGCGGGACCAAATACCCGACTCTGACCGGCAAGTATGTTTTTGGAGACTTCGTCAGCGGTCATATCTGGACGCTGCAGCGCAATGGGGCCAATCCACCGACTGTGGAGCGCATCACGGGCGAGGCAGGGACTGTGGCCTTCATGCTCGATCCTGATCCAGCCAATGGTGACATCCTTCTGCTCGACTACGGTGATGGTAAAGTGCGCCGCATCATTTCTCAGACCGTGGATACCACCTACCCTACCAAGCTGAGTGATACAGGACTCTTCGCAGACCTGACAGACCTCAGCTTTAATCCTGGTATCGAGCGCTACGACATCAATCTACCTTTCTGGAGTGACTATGCTAGAAAGTCGCGCTGGTTCATGCTGCCAAACGATACCTCTACCTTTGGCTATGTGCAGGATGGGAACTGGGATCTGCCTACGGGTGCCGTGTGGATCAAACATTTTGATATGGAACTCACACGCGGGAATCCGACGACGGGTAAACGTCTGGAAACTCGCCTGCTGGTGAAAAACGCGACCGGGAGTTATGGGGTAAGTTATCGCTGGAATGATGCAGGCACAGAAGCTTACCTCGTCGATGACGGTGGAGAAGATTTTGATATGACCGTCACTATTTCTGCTGTCCCGACCAATGTTCACTGGCGCATTCCCAGCCGCAGTGAATGCCTGGCCTGTCATACGCCTGCGGGTGGTCATGGACTGAGCTTTGAAACCCGCCAGCTGAACCGCACAGGCAGTCTCGGTGGCAGCACGGGCAATTATCTGGAGCTCATGGCGCAGGCTGGTTACCTCAGCAATGCCCCAACGCAATTTCATAGCCTACCCAAGTTTGCTTCTCTGAGTGATACCACGCAGACGCTGGAAACACGGGCTCGTTCTTGGCTTGCCGTGAATTGCAGTTACTGCCATCAATCGGGCGGCACTGCGCCTGGCGTCTTTGATCTCCGGCCTGAGCTGAGTCTGACGCAGGCCAATCTAATCGGCACCCATGTCGCAGTCGAGCTAGCGCCCACTCACCGTGCGTTGGTGCGTGGAGATGCTCTCGCTAGCATCATTCGGAATCGATCAGCTGCGAGTGGTGGCTACACGCGCATGCCCCCATTGGCCACAGCGGTGATCGATCCCGAAGGCGTGCAAGTGCTGACGGATTGGATCAATGCTTCAGCGGCTCGTCAAACTTACGCTGAATGGCGTTTGGCAGAATTTGGCAGCGGCAGCTCTCCCGCTGGTGTGCCAACGAATGATGCAGATGGTGATGGCCTCTCAAATCAAGACGAGTATCTCACCCTGACTAATCCAGAAAATTCGTCCTCAAGACTCACCCCAGCTGTGAGTGTCTCCAGTGGCAATATTGCTGTGCAGTTCCCGAATCTGCAAGGTCGTCTGATCAAAGTACAAACGAGCACCGACTTACTTAATTGGAGCACCTGGCAGTTGCCAGGAAATAATGGGCTGCCCGCCAACAGTGGTGCCACACGCACGTTGATTGCCCCGCTGGATACGGAGCGCCGATTCTTCAGGCTCGATGTCCAAGAACAATAATTTTTTCTCACCACTATGTTTCGTCATTTTATTTTCTTTGTTCTGCTTTGGGCGCTAGCCGCTTCCGCTCGTGGCGAGGCCATGCTGCAGTACTTTAATACTTCATGGGTGGAGATCACGAATAAGATGCCGGAGCTGGCGGAGGCTGGTTACTCTTCACTCTGGCTGCCGCCGCCGACGAAGGGTTCGGGTGGGTTGTCGGTGGGTTATGATCTGTGGGACCCGTTTGATCTTGGCGGCAAAAATCAGCGAAACTCGGTGCGGACACGTTATGGGACGGAGGCAGAGCTGATCCGGCTGGTGGAGACTGCGCACCGCTTTGGAATTCGGGTGTATTTTGACAACATCATGAATCACCGCGCCTTTGATGTGCCGGGATTCAATGAGAACACACCGATCGACGTTTATCCCGGCATGGTGCCGGAGGATTTTCATCTGAGGCGGACACAGGATGGCTTTTACCGAAAGTGGGACAATACCCGCTCATGGAGTGATGCCTGGCAGGTGCAAAATCTTGGCTTGGCGGACCTCATCGACATCGCGCAAGAGCCTGGCACGACGAACCAAAACTTTGGTCTTACGGAAGGCAGCACGGCACTAAAGATTAAGTTCATCCGCGACTATGATCGCCCCGAGCAATACTACTTTGATAAAAATGGGAACTACATCGGCTTTGGTGGCCTTCTCGCATTGGCACGGCAGCCAGCGAACCTCGGACCCTCGGCCAGTGAGGCTCAGGCAAAGGCTTGGGCGCAAACTTACCTCAATGCCAATAAAGGCGTGTATGAGGAGTACGTGGAGAATTATCTGAACCGCGCCGCACGCTGGTTGATGGATCGAACCAAGGCAGACGGGCTGCGCCTGGATGCGGTGAAGCATGTGCGAGCCGACTTTTTCGGGGCCACCTTTGGCGCGGGTAAGGATAGCAGCGACTACGGCTACTCCGGGCAGGTGCAGCGGCAGTTTAATATCAGTCGCGGCTTCTCTGATACAAATCATCGTGACACGGTTTTCAGCACGGATGCTGGTCGTGATGATGCCATGATGTTCGGTGAGCATCTCGGTGAGCCGCCGGCTTATGGTCCCTTTGTGGACTCCGGCATGAGGTTGGTGGATAACGATCTGCGCAGTCAGCTCAACAGCCGCCTGGGAAATCCCTCCAGCGGCCTGCAAGGCTACGACTGGGCAGGCGTGGGCGGCTTTGCGGCAAATCTCGGCGTCACTCATGCGCAGAGTCACGATAGCGACTATGCTGCCCGCCGCGAGCTTCAGCATGCGTTTTACTTCCTGCGTGATGGTCTGGGCCTACTGTACACGGATGGCAATTACCAAGCTGAGACTCTGGGAGAAAGCGGTGGTGCTTTCCCGCGTCATGCCAATACCAGCTTCCTCGGCCAATGGGCAGATGGGCGTGTGCCGAATCTACTTTATGTTCATGAACAGTTTGCTCGCGGCTATCAGCTCGGGCGTTTTAGCGATGCCGATGTGGTCGTGTGGGAGCGCCTAGATAAGCGTGAAAATGGCAACATGAGTGATGCAGATGCCGTGACATTGCTCGTCATGCTGAGTGATAACTATGGCAGTGGTCAGGCACGCGGTTTTACGAGCGCTTTCCCAACGGGAGCTTATCTTTATAATTACTCTTGGTATGGCGGTGGCTTCTTCAAATTCAAAGAAGAGCTGTCATCCACCGTGCTGCCTGCGGGCGGTTACTTCCTCTTCTCATGGAAGAATCCAGACCCGAGTGAGCTATGGGCCAACCACGGCGGTAGACCGATCACCATTACGGAAAATGGTGTCGAGACCAAAACTGTGACAGTGAGACGCCGTGATGGTCCTAATGGTGACAAGGCTTTTAATGGAGGCACGCTGCCAGATGCTTCGCGGCCCATCTTGCCGACAGACGCGAATGTGACGGACTACACCTACAGCGCTATCATTCCACGAGTGACCAGCAGCACTGGCGTGCGCTTCCTGGCTCGTATGGATGGCTCGGCTGAAAATGTGCTCATGAAGCTGGATGGCGGCATTGATCTCAATGGCACTGTGCCCGTGGGCATCACGGACCCCGCTCTGCGTGACCGTCCGCCTGCGGTGAGCAATGACATGTTCCTAGGTTATGAGCAGCCGAATTTCATCAGCCGAATCCATCCAGAGCTGTTTGCAGCTAAAGATACGGCACGAAACTCCACGGGAAGTGCTGGTGCTGAGACCTTCACTACCACGACGGTCGTCAATGGCACCTCGCCGAAGTTTATCGATACCAATACGGCGAGTTTTCTGTATCATGATCCCGCGGCTCAGGTAGGCAATCTCACGCCGACTCGCAATCAATACGATGCCTCTCGCAATGAGATGTGGGTGAAGACGAACAGCGTCGGAGGTGGCTATAAGTCCTTCCTTTACTACACCACGGATGGTTCGAATCCCGAAGGCAGTGCCGGACGCGGTGCTGGCACGACGAAAGTGGTGGAAATGAGTTATCGCCATAACGACGATGGCGGCAGCACCAACTGGTGGAGCGCTACGCCACTGCCTGGCGACTTCACCGTCACATCCAAATACAAAATCGCCATTCATAAAGAGGCTGCACCAAGCTGGTGGCCGGGCAATGCAGATGCGGTCACTCGGAAAAAGAAAATGCAGACCACCTTTGAAACCAATGCGCTGGCTATGGATCTGCTGCCTGTGCGTCCGCACAATGATTATGGTGTGACTCAAACCGGCCTCAGCGAAGGCATGCACGTCATTCGTGCTAGGGCCTTCTTGAGTCGCGCTGGTAAGGCCAGTATCTACAACACATTCACGCAGAGCTTTTATTATGATGCCTCACGCCCACTCGGTGAAGTGCGTTTCCCAGAGAACAATGGGGATACCGTTGGCGGCAGTGAGTATGGCCTTGTCATCCGCACAGACTCGAGCGTCACGGAAGTGTGGTACAACATCGCCGATGCAGACGCGTCCAATAACGACAGCGTCACGCGTAGCCAAAATGGCAATGGCGGCGGCTTTGAACCCTTCAAAGATACCAACCGCAACGGCACTCGTGATGCTGGTGAAACCTTCACCGATCTCGATGAAGATGGTGTTTGGGATGCCAGCCTTCCTGTCTCTTGGGTCAAGGCCACGGAGGTGACGCCGACCAATACACCCACGAATGCCAACTATGTGAGAGAATGGCGCTTCACCTATGCCAACATCCCCGCCAGTGGCACCGCCACGATCAATGTGAGACTGCGTGAAATCAGCTCTGCGGCCTACAAGGATTTTAGTCAAAGCGACATCGACGGGCACTACACCACACTTGTCCGCACGGTGAATGTCGATGGTCCAGACAATCGCATGTTCGTCGCCTGGCCACCGAATGATGAGGACACCATCACGACTGGTTACGTGATGAAGGTTTACTTGTCCAAAGACCTGGCCACTGGCCTCACAGAGCAGCAGCTCATCGACCGCTTTACCATCCGTATTGGCTCAAATGAAACCGGCAATCTGTCGGCCTATCCGCGTGACACTTATGACATTGTTTATGATGAGACCAGTGAATATCACGCCCTAGCTTTCCCTTTGCCCAATATCTACAACGACCAGCCGGACTACATCCACCGCATCCAGATCACATTGGACCGCAGCTCGCCTAATCCTGACGTGATTGCCACACGATTGGTTAAGGCAGAGCCGTCCTTCATCCCTAGAATCACCATCGCCACACCGCCAGAGTTGGATCAGGACGGCAAGCCCTATGAAGTCATCTTGCCAGATGTCGCTAATCCTACAGCCGAGCAGCGACAGTTTGTCATCCGTGTGACCACCTCGGCTGCAGCAGACAGTGTGGTGCTGACGGTCAATAATGGGCCAATGACCATCAACATGACTCCGGTCACGACTGTGGAGGGCGGCAGCAAGCATTGGGACTACACCTGGAGCGGTATCACGCAGGGCGAGTTCCGCTTCACTGCAAAGGTCTTTGATGGTCCGTTTGAAAACCATGAAGTGAGAAATGTGCGGGTTTTTTTCCGCCAAAGGACGTCGGCGTCGGCGTCCGATCCCGATGACGACGACGATGGCTTGCTCGACGCAGATGAAGGCACCGCCACGCCACTGCCCAACGGCTTTCCAGCGGAAGATCCACGCTATAAGCCCAACTCGGAGCAATGGACGAATGGCGAAGTGCATATCTACAATGCCTTTGGCAAAACCGATCCACGCAGCCCAGACTCCGATAGTGATGGGCTGCCAGATGCCCTTGAGGTCGGTTGGCGGCTTGCTTTGACCGTGGGTGAAGGTTACGCCGACACTGGCTTTGGCTCACCACTGGCTGGTGCGGGCAATGGTGTGTTTGATTGGATGGACACGAATACGAACGGACAACATGATGTCGGTGAGGCTAGCGAAACCTTCACCGACTCCAATGGGAATAACAAATTCGACTTCGGCACCATTCTCACAACCGACACGAATGGTGATGGTAGTCCCAACTTTCGGGGTGACCTCGATCCGCCTTTTTTCAATACGCTTGATAACCTCAACAAAGTTCCGGGAGTGAACACCGCTGCCGAAGGTGGGGATCGTGCTAGGTTACTGCGCGGCTCCATGACGGACCCTGATGATGCGGACAGTGACAATGATGGCCTGCGTGATGGCATCGAAGACGCTAAAAAAAACGGCTGGTTAGATGGCGATGGTGCCAGCCTCGCTGCCAATGCTGCGCCGACGCTAGCCCGAAGCTGGCCGAACAAAATACGTGATCCAGGAGAAACCTGGACGGAAACCGATCCCAGCAACCCTGACACCGATGGTGATGGTGCCCGCGATGGTAGCGGCGAAGATAAAAATGGCGATGGCATGATCGAGGGTGACTCCAATAACAATCGCGTCTGGAACGCAGGCGAAGTTTGGACCGAGACCGATCCCCTCAAAGCTGATACTGA
>JAPLUM010000292.1 GCA_026397605.1 Verrucomicrobiota bacterium
AAGAAGTAGCTTCCAGGATTCAATCCTGTGATCAGATAGCGTCCTTTATTATCCGTCATATCAGCACCAGCAGGCGCACCAGTCACAGCAGTTCCCTGAGGGAAGATCTGCACGAGTACACCTTCCCAGCCTTCATTGAAATCAAGCTTGCCATCAGCATTCACGTCCACAAAGACCACGTTCCCCACCGACATTAGAGCATGCAGGCCAAAGTCGATGGTCAGATTGGTATCCGCATCCGTATCGCCATCCGTGATGGACTCGGCACCGACAGCCAGATTGATGATCGGACTGAACAACGCAGTGCCAGCGCCACCAGGCTGGTCACCATCGTTGTTATTGTCCACATTATTGTCCGTCGTGGCAGGCGTGCCGCTGGTGGTGGTAAATCCAGCAGGTGGCGTGACTTTGACAAAGTAGTTTCCAGGAATGAGATCCGTGAAGCTGTAAGCGCCAGCTGCAAGTGTAGTGAAGTTGCTGCCGACCTGAACGTCGTCTCCTGTATTCACCGTATTGTCAGCACCTGGCCTGAAGAGCTGCACCAAAGCTCCGGCGACACCAGGTTCACCGGCGTCCAAGCTGCCATTGTCGTTATTATCCTGGAAGACCAAGTTACCAATCGTCAAGGCACGCACTTGGACCGTGTACGCAAGCGTTCCCGAACAGCCTAGGGTGTCTTGAGCGCGCAAGGTGAAGCTACTGATACCGAGAGCAGTCGGCGTGCCCGTGAGCAGTCCAGCACCTGAGAGAGCCAGTCCAGCAGGCAGTGTGCCCGCACTAACCGTCCAAGTGTAGGCGCCCGTGCCACCGGCAGCTGCGAAGGTCTGCGTGTAAGCATTGTTACGATACATCTGCGCCGGAACCGCTGGAGTGATGGTGATCGTCGGACACGCTGGGGTGATCGTGTAGGCACGGGTGCCGGTGCAACTGTTGGCATCGGTAGCGCGGATGGTGAAGTTGGCAGTGGTGGTGCTGTTTGGCGTGCCAGTGATGGCTCCGGTCGTTGGGTTGAGGGTAGCCCAGGTTGGTAGGGTTCCGGCACTGACAGAAAAGGTGTATGTTCCACTGCCACCGGTCGCTGTGATGGTTTGGCTGTAAGCGGTGCCGACGACGCCATTGATCAGGGTGGCAGGATTGACGGTGATGACCGGGCAAATTTGCAGACTGATGACTTGCGTGCCTTGGCATCCGTTGGCGTCATTGACGAGCACCGTGATGCTCGTCGCAGGTGATGCAGCAGCCGTCGGTGTGCCACTGATGATACCGCTGCTAGCGTTTAAGGTAAGACCGGCTGGCAGCGTGCCTGCCGTGATCGTCCATGTTCCATAAGGTGCTGTACCACCTGTAGCGGTCAGCGTTTGGCTATAAGCGCTGCCGACGGTTCCTTGCGCTAGGCTCATTGGGGTGATGCTAATGGCTGGACATACCGGTGTCGCGGTGTAGGCCTGCGTCGCTGAACAACTATTGGCATCGGTTGCACGAATCGTAAACGTGGCGGTCGTCGTGCTATTTGGCGTTCCGGTAATCGCTCCGGTGCTGGCATTAAGTGTGGCCCAGGTTGGTAGTGCGCCTGCTGCAACAGTGAACACATAAGGCGTGGCTCCACCGGTCGCACTGACCGTTTGGCTGTAGGCGGTGCCCACGATACCATTAACGAGACTTGTCGGACTCACGGTTATGGCTGAGCAAATTTGCAGACTGATGACCTGCGTGCC
>JAPLUM010000266.1 GCA_026397605.1 Verrucomicrobiota bacterium
CTCCCCCACCGAAGCTCTCCGCACCGCCTACCGTGCCATTCTATGCTCGCCACGATTCCTTACGTTTATCGAGGCCCCTGGCCCGCTGGATGATCACGCCATCGCCGGCCGACTCAGCTATGCGCTTTGGGTCTCCATGCCCGACGCTACGCTGATTCAGCTCGCCAACGAAAACAAACTGCACGAGCCAAAAATGCTCGCCCAGCAGGTCGAACGCTTGCTCACCGACAAGAAATCAAACCGCTTCATCCACAGTTTCACCGACCAATGGCTCAAGCTCAATCAGATCGACTTCACCACACCCGATGTCCGCCAATTTCGAAGCTTCGACCCCATATTGCAAACATCCATGCTCGAAGAAACCCGCGCCTATTTCACTGAGATGCTGCGCAGTGACCTGAGCATCACGCACCTCGTCGATTCCGACTTTGCCTTCCTCAATGGCCGGCTCGCACGACACTATTCTGGAGACAGTCAGAAGGAAACTAAGAAGGCCAAACTCCAGCCTGTCGTCTCTTCCCAAAGTCTTCTGGTCTCCCCACTTAAACCTGGAGACGGCCTGCAAAAAGTCACCCTCAAGCCCGAAGCCAAACGCGGCGGCCTCATCACGCAGGGCGCGATCCTCAAAGTCACCGCCGACGGCACCAGCACCTCACCGGTCGTGCGCGGCGTCTTCATCAATGAGCGCATCCTTGGCAACCACATCCCACCTCCACCGCCCGGTATTCCTGCCATTGAGCCCGACATTCGCGGGGCCACCAGCATCCGTGATCAGCTCGACAAACACCGCAACAACGAAAGCTGCGCCAGTTGCCATCAAACCATCGACCCACCCGGTTTCGCTCTCGAAAACTATGACCCCGTCGGCATCTGGCGCAGCGCCTACGGACAAGGCAACCAAGGTGCCAAAATCAATCCCTCCGGTATCACTCCCGAAGGCGAATACTTCACCGACCTCAGCACCTGGAAACAGCTCCACATCCAGCACCCCGAACACCTCGCCCGCGCCTTTGCCCAGCATTTCCTCACCTACTCCACAGGCGCTCCACCGAGATTCAGTGATGCAGCAGCGCTAGATTCCATTTCAAACACCACCCATCTGCGCTCAATCATCCGCGAAGTGGTTTTGAGCGAAGTGTTTCGGAAGAAGTGAAAATTACCGTGGTTAATCAGTCCGTCGGTCACCCAAACATTCAACTTCAAGAGTTTTGACTTCCCCTGGTGCTTGGTAGTCAAGGCTTCGGCTTCTTGAGGACCTTCCGTGCCTTGGACTCCAGTTTCTTGATGCTTTCCACGGCGGGCAGTTCCTCTGGCATGGTGCCGCCGAGTTCTTTGATCGTCTGGCGCACTTTGGCTCCGACTTCCCGATGGGCTTTGTTCGCCTTGTCTTTGCCAGTGATCTTCTCGCGGCGGAGTTTGTCCTCTGCTTGAGTGGCGCGGAAGAGGTTGGCGGCTAGCTCGGTGCTGCCCATGTGGTCGAGGATTTGCTCGCTCTTCTTCAATCCTTTAAGGCAGTGGATATCCTGGGCACCGAGGCCGCCGTAGAGGCCCATATAGCCATGGTTTTGGAAGATGGCGTAGTCGCGGGGTTCGATGACTCCGGCATCCTTCGCCGCATCGGCCAGTTTGCTGTTGTGCTGGCGCAGCTCGCCCCGGATGCTCAGGCGGCGCTGCGCTTCCTGCTCCTCATCGCTGAGTTCTTGTCGCCGCGTCTGGATGGCGAAATAGGTCTGGCCCTGGGCCACGATCTCCTTCGCTGGATCAGCATTCTGGATGACGAGGTAGCAGGCATAGCGGGACATCATCACGGTCTGCACCGCACGCTGCGCTCCGCTGCCGATCTCGACCATTTCGTCGATCCCGACGAAATGGTCCTCCACCCGCTGCCCGCTATTGAAACAGGCGGTGCGGGCTTTCTCAATCACCGCTTGAAAATGGCGGTAGTTCACATAGCCGAGCACCTTGGCAAAGTCCCGGCTGGACCAGAATTCATTGCCCGTAGGGTTGGTGCGACGGATGGTTTCGAAGGGTGTGATTTCCTTACTCATGGAGGTGGATGGTGAAGAAAAGGGTGGACATTCGGGAATGTGAATCAGGCTAAATTGCTACCAATTCAAGCAGGGGAAGGCGAGTATCGCAAGAGTTCAAGAATGGATGGTCTTTGTTTGCAGGCAACGCTGATGCTCATCAATAGACGGGCCAAAGGAAGCCACTCGCACTCTGCCTCCTCGCCCTTTGTTCTTCTCTTTTGGCGGCGGAGCGTCGTGCTAAAGACGCTGTGGCTGAGCTGCACATGCTGGTGCCGGGCTTCAGGGTGGACGAATTGCCGGTTCAGCTCACGAACCTCGTCAATCTACAATACCGGCATGATGGGGTGCTCGTGGCGTTGGGTTACAATGGCAACATTCATCTGCTCCGTGATACGGATGGCGACGGCATGGAGGACAAGGCGGAGCTGTTTTGGGAGGGTAAAGGCAAGATCACGGCCCCCATCGGCATGGACTTGGCACCGAAAGGGACGCGGCATGGGGATGCGGTCTTTTTTGCCTGCAAAGGCAAGGTCATGATGGTCACGGATCGCGATCACGATGGCAAGGCGGAGGAAGAACAAGTCATCGCCGAAGGCTGGCCGCTGGCCTTTGCGGGGATCGATACGGCCAGCGTCTGCTATGATCCAAAGGATGGCGCGGTGTTCTTTGGCCTCGGGGTGAAGTTGTACAACAACGCCTATGAATTCGATGCTTTCGGCAAGCCGCAAAACGACCTCAGCAGCGAGCGTGGAGCCATTTTGCGGATCGCGCCGGATTTTAAAAGTCGTGAGAAGCTCTGCACGGGAGTCCGCTGGCCCATCGGCCTGCGATTCAATGAGCAGGGCGACCTCTTTTGCACGGATCAAGAGGGCGCGACATGGCTGCCGAATGGAAATCCGTTTGATGAGCTGCTGCACATCGAGCGCGGGCGGCACTATGGCTTTCCGCCGCGTCATCCGAAGCATTTGCCGAACGTGATCGATGAACCCAGCGTGGCGGATTATGGTCCGCAGCATCAGAGCACCTGCGGTTTCCGCTTCAATCAAGGTGTGAACGGCGGCCCGCACTTCGGCCCCGATTGGTGGAAGGGCGATGCGCTCGTTACTGGTGAGTCGCGCGGCAAAATCTACCGCACGAAGCTGGTCAAAACACCCGCTGGCTATGTGTCCCAGACTAGCCTCATCGCTTGTCTCAATCAGTTCGCGGTCGATGTGACGGTGACGCCGCATGGCGATCTGCTACTGGCGACTCATAGCGGCGAACCCGACTGGGGCAGTGGTCCGGAGGGAATGGGCCGCATCTTCCGTATCCGCTACACGGATAAAGAGGCGGCGCAGCCGATAGCGGCGTATTTTAGCGCGGCAGATCGCGTGGAGGTGAAGTTTGATAAGGCGCTCAAGAATGAGGTCAAGGAGGTCAAGGTGCAGCGTGGGTTGTTCACGAGTCCGGGTGACCGCTTTGAAACGATGTGGCCTGGGTATGAGGTGATCAAACTGCAACGTTCCATGTCGGTGACGAGTGTCCCTGTGACTGAACTTTGGCATCAAGAAGATCACATCATCGTAGGAGTTCCGAAGCAAAGCGCCGTAGAGAGCTTTTCTCTTCAACTAGCGGACCAGCAGGAGATTGGGACTTCATTGCACGGCGTCGCTGTCTGGCCAGGTGAGTTTGACGGAACCTGGATGCCACACCTCGATACACAAGTCTCGCAGGAGCTACTCGGCAAACACATGCCAAACATGCATCCGGGTCATACGACCGCGCTCCTCACCCGCCTCGACCTCCACGGGATGCTCCAGCCTGCGATTCAGCCTGGGGCGGCGTTGGATTACGAGCCGGAGGCTGAGGAAGTCACGATTTACATCTCGAATCCGCAGACGGCCTTTGAGGTGATGATTGGGGGAAAGGAGTTCAAGTCACAGCTCGGGCAGGTCAGTCATGATCTCATTTACACGCACCTACCGCAGCGTGGCAGGCCGCTTGATTTGCGCATCGCATTCAAAGCGGATGCGTTGCCGGACTTCCGTATCAGCTACCGAACGAAGCAAGATCCCACACGCGACCGCGCGCTACAGTTGAAGCGATTTTTGCTGCCGTGGGCGCGACCGGAAGAGACGCCGGGCATCACAGCGGCGTTACCGCGACCGGAAATCCAAGGCGGTGATTGGAAGCATGGTCGTGAGCTGTTTTTCAGTGACCGTGCTCTCTGCTCCAAGTGCCACAGCCTGAGTGGAAGCGGTGGTAAGATTGGTCCAGACTTGAGCAATCTGACGAGTCGCGACTATGCCAGTGTGAAGCGCGACATTCATGATCCGAACGTCGCTTTGAATCCCGAATATCTCACGCAAGAGGTGACGATGAAGGATGGCAGCAAGCACACGGCAGTGATGCGGGATGAAGGCGATGCGGTGGTGCTCGGACTCGGAGCCGGAGTGGAGCTACGGGTGAAGCGTGGCGACATCGTCTCGCAAAAAGCGCTCAAAGCCTCGCTCATGATCCCGAAGATGGATGAAGTGCTCGGCGAGGCGGATTTTCGCGATTTGATGGCTTTTTTGCTCACGGAGCCGCCATTGATGAAAATCTACTCTCAGGCCGAAAAACAGCCGCCGGGTCGAACCGAGGCCGAAATCGCGAAAATCATTACCGGAGCACCGAAACCGCCGCTTCCGACAAAACCACTGCAAGTCGTGCTGGTCAGTGGAAAGAAGGATCATGGTCTCGGTGAGCATGATTACCCGCGCTGGCGTCAGGTTTGGTCGAGGCTCTTCACTTTGGCGGAAAAGACCACGATCAGTCTCGCGGATGAATGGCCTAGCGATGAGCAGTGGGGCCGTGCCGATGCCGTTGTCTTCTACCGCAAAGGCGACTGGTCGGAGGGGCAGTCGCAGCAGTTCGATGGCTTCTTGAAGCGTGGAGGCGGTGCCACCTTCATCCACTGGAGTCTGGAAGCAGGTGATGCGGCACCTGATCTGGCTCATCGGCTTGGTTTAGCCTCGGACCGCAAACAAACGAAATACCGTCACGGTCCCATCCAGCTCGTTTTTGACGCCGAACATCCCATCGCACGCGGTTTGGATCGCGTGGACTTCACGGATGAAATCTACTGGAACCTCGTTTCATCATCGCAAACACCAGTGAAACCCTTGGCGACCAGCGAAGGCCATCCACAAGCCTGGACACAGCAGCCAGCGGGTGGTGGACGCATCTTTGTGACACTCGGCGGGCACTACTCGTGGAATTTCGACGACCCGCTGTTTCGTGCTCTCGTGCTGCGCGGCATCGCCTGGAGTGCGGCGGAGCCAGTGGATCGGTTTAATAACCTGCTGGAAGCGGGTTTGGAATAGGTTTTGGCAGTTGTCTCCTGTGTAGGTTTAATCTAAGCCGTGACCTCGTTACGCGGCCTATGAGGCAGTAGCTGCAAGGTTCTCACAGCCGCACGCTCAGTATGGGCTCGGCAGGTGTGGGGTCACGGAGGTCTAGGCGCACTTTACCATAGTCTAACACGCCGGGTTCCGGTTGGTTGGCTTTCGGGATGTAAAAATAGATCAGCCGCCGGTCCTGCCCGCTCATGGCCTGCACCACGCCGCCTGCTCGGAGCACGCGCAGATGTTTGCTGATGCCGTCAAAGTCCCGCTTCAGCAGCGCCGCCAGATCCGTGGCGGTCTGCGGGCCGCGCTGCATGATCAGCTTCACCATCGCCCAGCGCAGGGGATTGCCCAGCGCGGAGAAGAACTTGGCCGCCGCATCCACGCCCGCCACAGTCAAAGGCGCGGCAGGGGAACTGGCAGGCGGGGGAGAAAGGGGCTGTGCTTCACTCATGAGGGAACCTTCAGACTTTCCGTCGATTTTCAAGCCATTCGTCCGCTAGTTTAGTCGCACATCACGCTTTACAGCCTATTTATCCGACTTTATTAGCGGGCACTCGACTTAAAAAGCTCCAATAAACGACTCACTTGGCGGATAATTGACGTTCCGACCGTCGATCTCGGAGCATCG
>JAPLUM010000780.1 GCA_026397605.1 Verrucomicrobiota bacterium
CACTCGTTTGAGCGACCGGGTTTCAGGACGGCTTGCTCGCTTTATCGTCACGCCAGCGCTCGACGAACTCGACCATTATGACAATCACCTTGGCTACCCGATGCAGGGCGAACTCACGCGCTCGCTGAAAACCATCGAAGACGGACTCTTATACGCCGGGCAAGGCGCACCTTTGCTGCGTCATCACCGCGCCGCAGAACTCACCCGCGCCCTTGGATCTGATATTCGACTCGATGAAACCCTGGCTCCACCCGCATGATGACCCCAACCAATCACTTGGCTCAAACCCCAGCGCCGCCCTACTACGTGGCGATCTTTTCATCAAAACGCACCGACGGAGATCGCGGTTATTCTAGCATGGCAGTTCGCATGGAAGAGTTAGCTAAGACCATGCCGGGCTACCTCGGTATCGAGTCCGTCAGGGATGATTCAGGGATGGGGATTACGGTTTCATACTGGCAGACTGCCGAAGACATTCTCCATTGGAAGCAAAACGCCGAGCATCTGAAGGCGCAAGAAAGCGGCAAATCAACATGGTATTCCGAGTATGCCATCCGTGTCGCCAAAGTTGAAAGAGCCTATGTGAAATAGGCCTCAATGTCAGACCCGTCATCCGAATTTAAAAACGACAAATGAAATACAACGGCGATTTCACCGACCTCAAAGCTCTCCATTAAAATCATGATGACTCGACAACCAACTATTAAAAACTTCAGTGAGATCGAACCCGTTACGCGTGAATCTCCACAGGGAAAATTCCACATCATGCGCCGCAATTTCAGTGAGGCTCTGGGAGCAGTCAAAGACTCCGGCCCATGGAATGGCGGGCCTCCTTTTGACGTAGAGCATGTCATGCTTCCAGCAGGCAAATCCAATTTCCCCTTTCACAGCCATCAAGCGGTCTGGGAGTTTTACTGGATACTGAGCGGCGAGGGATTCGCCAGACTCGATGAATCGCATCTAGCAATCAAAGCCGGTGACTTCTTCATCTGCCCACCAGGGTGCGCACATCAAATCGAAGCCACAACAGATCTCACCTACGCTGTCATCGCGAACAACGTGCCGGCAGACATTGGCTACTACCCGGACAGCAATAAATGGATCGCCATGCCGGAACGGACCTGCTTCCGTGAGAGCGTGGACTATTACGATGGGGAAGAAGGGCAGGCACTGAGATGAAAGCCCGAATCTTTGACCACATCGATCTGCGGGTGAGCGATATGGCTTGCGCAGATCATTTCTATCAGATCCTCTTGCCTGCTCTCGGCTTTCCGACCCGAGGCGTCACATCTCACTGTGTTTATTACGAGACTTTGCGAGATCATCCCAAGCCGGAGTTTATCGCACTCATCGAAGATCGTGCGCACATTCCAAACAGCACGCGCATCGCATTCTGGTGCGAGACAAAAGAAGAGGTGGATGCACTTGCCTTATTGCTGAAAGGGAGTGATGCGAAGAATTTTGAAGGACCAATGTTTTGCCCAGAATATTCTCCAAGTTACTACGCCGTGTTTTTCGATGACCCTTGTGGCAATCGCTTGGAAGTTTGTTGCCGAAACGCGAAATAAACATAACTCAGCCCTTCAAAGAAAAACACATGAATGTCCTAAAGATTGCAGCGTTCTCCGATGGAGGAATTGGAGGGAATCCCGCAGGCGTTCTTATCACTGAGAGGTTTCCCAATGACGCGGAGATGCAACAAATTGCTGCCAAGGTTGGGTTTTCAGAAACGGCCTTTGCTTCTCCATCTGGAACTGGGTGGCGTGTTCGCTATTTCTCCCCTGAATCCGAAGTCCCTTTTTGTGGACATGCAACGATTGCCTTGGGTGCAGCTCTCGCCATCAAGCATGGAGATGGAGTGTTCCCTTTGACGATAAACGAGGCAGAGATCACAGTCGAAGGCCGCCGAAACGGAGAGGTGATTGCGGCTGCACTGCAATCGCCACCCACTCGCAGCAACTTGGCGTCTCCTCAACTTGTCTCCACCGCCCTCGATTTATTCGGATACACACTTGATGATCTTGACCCCAGCTTTCCGCCTGCGCTTGCCCATGGTGGGGCAGATCATCTGATACTAAGCCTGAATACCCGTGAAGCACTTGCATCAATGAAGTATGACTTGAAAGCTGGCCGCGATTTTATGAAGCGTGAAGGCTTCGTGACCATTCTCCTTGCCTACGCCGAGACTCCGCAACTCTTCCACACTCGTAATCCCTTCGCCTCTGGCGGTGTCTATGAAGACCCTGCAACTGGTGCTGCGACTGCGGCCTTAGCTGGCTATTTACGCGATATCGGGTGGCACCATGGAGGCGTCATAAATGTGGTCCAAGGCGAAGACATGGGCATGCGATCTTGCCTGCGTGCCGAAATTTCTTCTTTACCCGGTAGTTCCATTCGTTTGTCTGGGAACGCCAGAGTCATGCGGCCTTGAGTGAACTTTCCCCTCTTCCATATCTTCCATATCCAACTATCCGTTGTTCAGGACATCGGTCAGCTTACGGTTCCTCAAATCGAGCTCTGCATAATGGTGCCAGTGACGGATTTTTGGGTTTCATCGCCTTTTAATTTTTGCCAAACGCGGTGCGATAGAACTCCCAATTCGCTTCTCCCAACCCCGTGAGTAGTGCGAGCGTGTCGTGACCAACTCCAGGCACGATGGTGAAGGTGTGGGCGATGTTCAGTTTCTTGAGATGCTCGGAGTAAGCGCGATTGAGCGGCCCCGTGTTGTCTCGTGCACCGACGGCGATTCGCACGCGCACTTTGCCCCGCACCGCGTCGGCCTGCTGTTCCGCCACTGTGATGGGATTCTGCGACCGGTAATAATCGAGGTCGCCGCCGAAGGTGCCCTTCAAGATGCGCTCGCGTTCGGCGGGATTGCCGGTGGCACGCGGCCCGGCAAAATCCAGATCCAGCGGACGACCGGCGAGAATGGAAACCGCGCCGAAGAGTTGCGGATACTTGAAGCCCAACCGCGCCCCGCCGTAACCACCCATGCTGAAACCCTCGACGACACGACCCTCGCGCGTGGCGATGGTGCGAGCCGTCGCATCAATGTGCGGCAGCAGTTCCTTGATGACGATGGTTTCCATCGGTACCGCGCCATCCTTCGAATCACACCACATGCTCGACGCCAGTCCGTTGGGAAAGACCACGAGCATCGGCGGAATCTTCCCCTCGCGAATCGCCGCATCAAACCACGCCGCCACGGGCGCGATACCCTGCAACCCGCCGCCACTGCCATGCAACCAATACAGCACAGGAAACCGCCGCTCCTTCTCCGTGTCGTAAATCTCCGGCGTGTAGAGGTGATAGCTGACCTTCGCCTTCGCTGCTTTGCTGTCGAAGGTGTGGAACTCGACGCGCGGCGCACGAGCCGGAGGCGTCACGAACGCTGGGCTCTGCGCCTGCGCGATTGAAAACGCGAACGCGACTGCTAACAAAAGAACAAATATGGTGTTCACGATCTGGGTTCAGGTTTCATTGGATGCTTTTGGAAGAACTCCCACATCAAATCATTCGCAGATATGTCCTTCGTGGATTTTCCGAGCATGGCGACGGTGGGTTCGTTGCCGGGCCAGGTGTGGCCGCCGTTTTCGATTTCGATGAGCACGACTTCGGAGCCGTCGTTGCCACCGCTCCACGTTTTGCGGGTGCATTTCATGCCGTCGTCGGCCTTGTCGGGCAGTGCGATGACTTCGGGCTCAGGCTTGCAGCCGTTCGCTTTTACCCAGCTTTGGATGGTGTGCTCGACTGAGCGGAACTCCGTGATGCCTGCACGACCCAAGGCACCTTTCCCAAAGCCGCCTTTGAACGGTGCAAATTCATCGCCTGTGCCGTGAAAATGGATGACGGAAACAGCTCGTTGTGGATGACAGGCCTCCATCATCAAAGGTCCGCCGACTGGCGCGATTGCGGCGATTCGGTCGGACAACTCCGACGCGACGTAGTGCGACATGATGCCGCCATTCGAGAGTCCAGTGGCGAAGACGCGATTCGTGTCCAGGTTTGTCACTGCCGCGAGATCATCCAGTAGTGCACGCGTGAAAGCCACATCGTCGATCTTGTTTTGCATGGCATAGCCGCAGCACTCACCACCATTGAAGGTGAGCATGTGATCCTCCAGTCGGCCGGTGCCAAAGGGATAGACGACGATGAAACCAGCCTGTTCCGATTTCGTGTTCATGCCCGTGAGACGCACCATGCTCTCGGGATTGCCGCCACCGCCATGAAACACGATGATCACCGGTGTGGGCTTGGTGGCATCGTACTTCGCAGGCACATGCACCCGGTAGCGACGCTTGAGATCACCCACGGTAACGCTGCGTGTGAAATCACCGGCGAGTAGCTTGCTGGCAGTGTCTATGACGCTCTCTGCGCTCGAGCGAAAGGGCCTGGTCAGAACGAGAAACGTGAGAATCCCGATGGTGCTGAAGAATAGAATATTAGTGGTGCGCTTCATGATCGGCGAATGAACA
>JAPLUM010000107.1 GCA_026397605.1 Verrucomicrobiota bacterium
TACTGGAGCCATGATGGCAGCAGCACGGCGGGTAGTGAGCCGACCTCCGCAGTCACACTGAATGTGGCCAATGGCCTCTACGCTGTGCTGCTCGGTGACTCCGCCGTCGCAGGCATGACCCGCCTCATCCCTGCCAGTGTCTTTGCCAATAGCGATGTCCGCCTGCGCGTCTGGTTCAGCGATGGCACGAACGGTTCCCAGCTGCTCACACCGGACAAGCGCATCGCCGCTGTCGCCTATGCCATGGTTGCCTCCAGCCTGGATGCAGCCGGCATGACCGCCGTGCAGCTGGCCTCACAAACCGCCGTGGACGCCGCCATCCAGGCCGCCGTCGTCGAGGTCACGGCCGCCAAAGCCGCCCAAAAAACCGCTGAGGATGCGCTTGCCGCCGCCAATGCCTCCAACTCTCAGCTCAGAACCGATCTCGCCGCCGCCCGGGCCACCATCCAGTCCAACGCCGCCACGACCGCCGCGCTAAGGACCCAGCTGACCACCGCCAACAACAAGGTCACCGCCCTCACCCAGACGCTCGGCACCAAGGACGCCACCATCACCGCGCTCACCATCCAGGTCGCAGACCTAAACACCGCCCTAGCCAACGCCGAGGCCAAGAACGTAGCCGACAAGGCCGCCCTCCAGCAGCAGATCACTGCTCTTACCTACCTCCTCGACGGAGGCCGGAGGAACGCTGCCATCACGAAAAATGGCACCACCGTGAACTATATTTTTAATGGGAACCCAGCCGACACCCATTCCCTCAATTCGATCTACGATCAAAACGGGAACTACGTGATTGGGGATTTTGGATCCAGCATTTGGTTGATCCAACACAACGCGACTCAAAGCGGCCCAGACGATTACGGAGATGGCCCCTACACCGTGGTTACTGGAGCGCCCGACGGTATTGTCATCAGCACAGACGCGTCTAGTCTTCCTTCCCAGCGGGCCCAGATTCGCGGCCTCAACGAGGGCACGACCAGCACCGCCGTGACCGCCGATGGTTGGACCATCACGACCACGACCGTGACCGGCACGAGCCCCGCTGTCGTCGTCAGCATCGTCGCCGTGCCCGCCGGCTCGACCCCGAACGGCACCGTCGTCACGACGACTCCGGGCATTAAGGCCCTCACCGCCCAAGCCGCGCAGGCCACCCAGCTCCAGTCCGATCTTGCCGCCGCCAACGTCAAGGTCACCGAACTCACCAATACCATTGGCCAAAAGAACGAGGTCATCACGTCGCTCTCCACGCAGGTGCAGGAGCTCGGCGACGCCCTGACCAATGCCCAGACCCAGTTCAGCTTTGAAAAGGCCGCCTTTGAGAAGCAGATCGAAGACTTCGGCAATATACTTCTCCTAGAAGACGCTCTGAAAGATCAAGGCGTGACGATCACCGCCGAGACCCGCAGATGGGACGGCTTTAATATGACGAGCCAGAGCATCACGACCGACACTCGCACCGGGGTATTTATCAGAAGAGGCCCCTTGGTGCCCGACAACGTTAACCCGTGGGGCACGATCATCGTCACCAAGATCCCGGGCATCGCCGCCCTGCAAGCCCAGATCCGCGGCCTGAATGAGGGCACCACGATCACCGCCGTGACCCTGAATGGCGTGACCACCACGACGACGACGGTGACCGGTAGCAGTCCGCTGGTCATCATCAGCGTCGTCACTACCAACACCCCCGGCACGCCGAACGGCACGGTGGTCACTACCACGCCGGGCATCAATGGGCTGAACGCCCAAATCACGGCTCTTCAGAATCCTCCTGCTTCCTAATCTCAGCGGCAGGTCATCTCACTTTTTTCTCCCTCTTATGAGAAACTCACTTTCACAACTCATTCAGTGGCACAACTTCTGCGCCATCTGCTTATGCAGCTGTCTTGCCATAGAACTGCAAGCGGCACCTCTGCCCACGACAAACTCGGTCGTCAGTGCATCACTCAACAGCGCAGGCGGCAGTGCCAGTAGCACCGCCTACTCTGAGGTGGGGGAGCTGGACATGCTGGCCGGCGCAAGCGCCAGCGCTCTCTACGCGGAATCCAGCGGCCTGATCGGTGGTGAGCAGGGTTACGCCGACATCGCCGTGGGTGAACTGGCCGATGGCAGCAGCAGCGTGAACTTTGGCACCGTCAATGCAGGCGCCACGCAGTCGGTGAAAACTTTTACCATCAGCAATCCTGGCAGCGGTTTCCTAGGCAGCTTCTCCGTGACCAAGGATGGCGCTGCGGCTGAGGACTTCAAGATCAGCACGCTCAGCGGCACAGGTCTGCTGGCCGGACCTGACACGATCACCTTCACCGTCACCTTTGCCCCGAAGAAATCGGGCGCTAAAACCGCTGCGCTGCACATCGTGAGCAATGTGCTGGGCCCCAAGAACAGCTTCGACATCGCCCTGACCGGCACGGCGCAGTCGCTCTTTGAACTCTGGGCCGCTGACAAAAGCCTGCCGCTCGATCCCAATGCCAATGGTGGCCAAAACCTCATCAGTTTTGCCTTTGGCCTGGAGCCAGGTGATCGTGGTGCGCTGGAGCATCCCGGTGACTTTGCTGGCGTGGACCCCGTCGTGGACCCCGGCACACCCATCGTGAAATTTGAGCCGACGACGAATGGTCTGGACTTCCGTGCGCTCTTCACGCGGCGTAAAGATTACCTGCAGGCAGGGATCGTCTATACCCCGCAGTTCAGTGCCGATCTTTCCTTCTGGGCCAATAGCATGGCCATCCCCACCGTGATCGCCGATGACGGCGTGAACCAAATCGTCACCGTGCCCTATCCTGCCAGTGTCGGGAAGAAGAAAGCCCGCTTCTTCCGCGTCAGTGTGACCGCCGCCCCCTAGCCCACCGCTTCCAGCTCCCATGAAGCCCTTTCTTTTCCTCCTTCTCACTTCAGCCTTCATCCTTCCTGCCGCTAGTGCTGCCGTCATTTACAGCGGCCTGCAGAATGTGCCCATCCCACTTTCCCTGCCACAGGGACAGGACGGCGTGTTCTTGAATGTCTGGACCAATGCCACCGCCAACAGCCAACCTGGAAGCTTTAACACCGCTCCATGGATGAATCCCTTCCTCGGAGGCACCGCCTTTGCCAATGGCAATCTGCTTTGTCCCGTGATCGATGCGCCAAGCAATCCGATGGCCCCTGATACCATCGTCAATCTGGCTCCTGGTGCCTACATCTACAGCGGCCTGAACTTTTGCGATGGCGAAAACGTCAGCTCCGGCCACACCGCAGGTTCCGTGACGCCGAACAAGTTCACCCTGGGTTTGCCTGGGTTCCTGGGCTTTAAATTCAAACCCGCGGTCAGCGGCAGCGCCTACTATGGCTGGGCCCAAGTCGTGTTTAGCAACACCGGCCCCGGCAGCATCATCGACTGGGCCTACGACGACACCGGCGACTTCATGTTCGCCGGTTCCGTCCTCCCCGTTCCCGAACCCAGCCGCGCCCTGTTGGTTATGATCGGTTTGGTCGGTGTACTGACCAGAAGGCGCCGGTAGGAAGGTTAGGCGTCCCGCCAGATGTGTTCCGAGAATGATTCTAAAGTTTGCGGAATACGAAAGTGACAAAATTGTCACTGTACCTTTGAGCCTCGCGTGCGAAGAGATTGCCTATGGCGGCAGCGACGAAGCACAGCAACGAA
>JAPLUM010000289.1 GCA_026397605.1 Verrucomicrobiota bacterium
TCTCCAGGCAGACGATCCGCTGTGCCTGTCTGGGCACGGTATTCAATCTGCCGATGTCCACGGTGACGATCATCGAGGACGGGGTCATGCTAGGCATGGCGCTCCTGGCACTGATCATGCCGCATGGAGGTTAAGGGGATCGTCCCAAAATAAACCGCCAAATCTGCTGGGTCTTCAGATCTCTGGCTTTGTTGTCTCTCAGTTACAGATCGCTGCGGATATGCGCCTTCGAGACGCCTCGCCAGAGTTCCGAATACCGGCACAGCTTTTGCGCTTTATTTCTGGCCGAGCCCCTGAGGCGGAGTTTGCAAAGCGTGCAGGTAGCGCCAAGATCTAGGAGGTCCTCCATGCTACGATTCCTTCAGAACGTGATTAAGCTCATCATGGCCAGCGGTTTGCTGGCCGGGGTGATTTATGTCTGTTCAGATACTTTTGGGAAATCATGGCGCAGTTTTGTCATTCAGGAGCTGGCAGCTCGTGGATTGCATTTGGATTTCAGCCGACTGACTTTAAATCCGCTTGGCGGGATCATTGCGCAAAAGGTACAGGTCTTTGCAGATGCAGACAGGAAGCAGGTGCTGGTGGCCATGGATCACCTGAATCTGGACTTTGATCTAGGGCAGTTATTCGAGAAAAAGTTCGTACTGGAGGCGCTGGAACTGAGCCACACAAATGTGACTTTGCCCATCGATCCTGAGTCTGATGAGCCAACGGTGATCGAGATCGAGGATCTCAGCGCGCGGGCTTTTTTAAGTGATGGTCGGCTAGAGATCCAGGAGGCTGAGGGCACGCTTTCGGGCATCGTTCTGAGTCTGAGCGGGGAGCTTCTACTGCCTGCAAGAGCACCCGAGACCGTTCAGCCCGTTGAATCTAAAGCTACGCCGATGCAGCGCATCGAAGGCCTGCGTCAGCACCAGGTGCGGATTCGTCGTGGCTTGGATTGGCTGAAGCGTTTTCAGTTTGCCAAGGCTCCGCGCATCAATCTCGAATTGCATGGCTCAATGGATCGACTGACCGAGATGAATGCGCACCTTTTCTTTGAAGCCAATGGGCTCAGTTATGAAAGCTACACCTGTGAAGAGTTAAGGGCAGAGCTGGATTACAATGCAGGATTTGTGGACCTGACCAGGTTTCATCTGCAAGATCGACTGGGTGAGCTCAATGCAAGCGCCACCTGGAGGATGGGGGCCGATGATTTACGCTTTCATCTGACCTCGAGTGCGGACCTGCCTAGCTTGGCTGAAGCTTTTCTTAACAGTGATAACATGCGGGAAATTGTGTTTTATGAACCACCCAATTTAGCTTTAGAGGGTGTTTGGCATATTGGTGGCCCGTTTTCCTCACATCGGCGTCCGGTGAAGGTAACTGGGCAGCTGGAATGCGGACGCTTCAGCACCCGAGGCACTGTTTTTGAAGGAGTGAAGGCCAGCATCGGCGTGGCACCTCAGGGGGTGTATATTCGTGACCTAGTTTTACGTCATCAGACGGGTACGCTGGCAGCTCAGACGATGGTGCATGAAAAGGATGGCTGCCGCTATCAGATCGTCGCACGCATGGATCCGAATGCGTTTGTGCCGTTTGCTAAAATGCAAAAGACGCGGGAAATCATTCAGCGTTTTCAGTTCACGCCGGAGTCTTCCATTCACTTCGAGCTGAATGGTGTGGGGCCAGAGCCTGATCCCCAGAAGTGCCTGAATACGGGGCGTGGAGATTTACGGCACTTTAAGTATAAGGGGGTCGAACTGGATGAATTGCAGGCTGATGTGGAGTTCCAGGGGCCGGTTCAGCATTATCGGAACTTGAAGATCAAACGGCCCGAAGGCGACGGTGAGGCCGTGCATGTGCATGTGAATGATCAAGATGGTGAAAAGTGGGTCATCTTGGATGGCGTTAAGTCGAACCTCGATCCCGTGGCCATTGTGGGTGTCTTTGCGCCTAAAACGGCGGACATCATCTCACGCTATCGCCTGCCCAACACGACCTCTGCCGAGGTGGACGGTACGGTGCATTATCGGGTGCCAGACAAGAATGATCTGCGGGTGAAATTCCGTCATGCCACTGGTACTGGTCGCTATGTTTTGTTTGGTGAGGATTACCTGATCAGTTCACCCAAAGGAGATCTGACATTCAAAGGCCCCAAAATGAATTTTGAGGTCAGTGGTCAGGTGCATGGCGGGCCGATGCTGGCCAAGGGAACGGTGGATCTGCGACCTGAGAGTGGGGACTTTGATGTGATCTTGAAGGCCGCCCGTTTTCCCTATGAAGCTTTTGGCAAGAAGCTACCTTTTGAAAATCTCTTGGCAGATGTGCGGGATGCAGGAAAAGGTACGAAATTTGACATCACCTCCAATCTTCTCGGTGGAGACTTTACGCTCAATGGTGTGGTCGGTGCTGGGGGGCGGTCGCAGGATTATTCGGGTGACATCGATTTGAAAGCGGTAAGCCTGCTGAAATTTGCCCAGATCTACTCTAAAAACAACGATACCGAAGGGGATATGACGGGGCATTTTAAATTCACCGGCAAGCTCACTGACTGGCAGGCCCTGAAGGGTGGCGGCGCGCTGACCATCTTGAATGGGAATTTGTATTCGGTTCCCCTCGTCGGCGTCTTGGCCCCTTTGCTAGGCACGGTTTTGCCGAAGCAAATCGCCGGGTATAACGTGGCCAAGGAGGCAGACTGCACCTTCAAAGTGGCAGATGGCTTTGTCATGACAGAGGACTTTGAAGCACTGACGAGCACGTTTAAAATTCTACTCAGTGGCCGCATCGACTTCATTCGTGATGTGGTGGACCTGGTGGCTCAAGTGCGGGTGCGCGGTCTTCCTGGTATTGTCTTTTTACCCTTCAGTGAGCTGCTGCAATATCATGGTGATGGTTCATTTTCCGAGCCCATGTGGACAGCCATGATGCTGAAAGGCGGATCGGTAAACTCCAAGCAAGCCAGAGAAGCGCCCACTGAAGAGGCCAAGCGTGAAGCCGAGCGGATCTCTCAAGACCCAGCCAAAGCCTTGGTGCCGCTGCTGAAAAAGATCGTTCCACAGATGTTTAATCGCCCAGGCGGCAGGTGATTTTAGTTCAGGCTAAAAAATATCCGAATAAAAACAAGGGCACGGTAGTCCATAGATCTGCACTCAATCGTGCAGCCATGAAAAACACCTCTCCTTCCTCCTCGGTTCTCGAATCTTTGGAATCCCGTTTAGCTCCAGCTGGCATCGTCACCCTCAATCTGTCTGGGGGCGTGCTTTCGCTTACTGGTGATGCTTTGAACAATGATCTTCAGATCACTCAGTCCGGTGGTGACTGGACCGTTGCTTCCCAGCCCGGCGGCACTACCCAATTTAGCATGAATGGTGGACCTTTGCTCCCAAGCATCACCTTCGCAGCACCAGCCTCCCTGAGAGCTAATCTCGGCGCAGGCAATGACGATCTCCTCGTCTCAGCTGCTGTTATCCCAGGCACCGTCAGCATCGATGGCGGTGAAGGCAATGACGCCGTGGACCTCACTAACACTAGCATCAATGGAGTGGCCTCTGTCCGCCTCGGCAATGGTAGTGACTATTTTACCGCAGGGGGTGATTTATTCTTTGGTAAGGGACTTTCCGTGGATCTCGGCACAGGTCAAAACACCTTCGATGTGAATGCCCGCACGCTGATCTCTAATGGTAGCATCAGTGCACTTGCTGGCGGTTCAGCCATTGATCAGCAGACCTTCATCTTGGCCGCTGGCGTGGCAGATGTGAAAGGTAGCGTGACTCTGCTCACCTCGACTGCTAGCGCGACCGACTTTGAGTTCGGTGTGGCTGGCGATGACAGTCTCCGCATCAGCGGTGGTCTTTCGCTCATCTCCGGTTCTGGTGATGACAAAGTAACCCTCGCTGGCAGCATCGAGACACTTGGCACACTCAGCATGAACCTCGGTCATGGGAGTAATAGTGTGGGCAGCTCCGATGCTGGACTCATTAAAGCCAACGCACTAAGCTATGTGGGCGGTAGTCAGCTAGACAGTGTGACCTTTGCCAATCAGTCTCTACAAGTGGCTGGCAACATCAGCTTCAATGGCGGCGCAGGTAGCAATCTGCTGGACCTCAATCCCAATGCATCTCTGCGCATCGGTGGTGGTATAAGTTATGTGGGCAGCACAGGAAATGACGTATTGCTGGTAGATTCTGCCAGTGCCGTCATCGGTGGTGCCATCAACATGAGCGCTAGCAGTGGTAACAACAGCCTCTCCTTGGATGCTGTGAACGCCACCGTCGGTTCAGTCGCATTTTCAGCTGCTTCAGGTAACGACGTCGTGGACATCGGCCAGCATCAGGGTGCCTCCAGCCTGATTACGGTGCGTGGCAATGTCACCGTCAATGCAGGCCTCGGCAGTGCCGACGTGATGGTGCGCGACTCTGATATCTACGGCAATCTGACCGTGAATACGGCGGTGCAGTTCGGTGGTATCGACACCGTCCGTCTGATCGATAGTGATTTCCGTGGCAATGTAGGCATTAATCTCACCGGCGCTGCTGACAGTGATGTGGTGGTCCGCGACGGCATCTTTAATCGTGCAGTGACGATCAATACCGGTGCTGGTGACGACTATGTGGCCTTTGATACCGATACAGAAGTCTCGTCAATCTACAGCGCCTTCGACGGCTACGTGCGGATCAATTTGGGTGCTGGCAATGACATCTTTGCCGCCGGATCAAACCCCGCCGTGGCGACTGTGGGCAATGACTTCAATAGCTATGTGGATGTGAATGGCGGCACCGGTTATGACCGCGCTTACTTCATGGACCCCGTGTATAACAATGGCTTCAATGGCCCTCTGGCATGGACCTACAGCGTCGAAGAGTATCATTGAGCCCTGTTTGAAAACTGGCGCAGAGGCGGATCTCGTGCTCCCATAGCGTGAGATGCCGCCTCTTTTTATCCTTTCCTTTGATCCGATCCTCGACGTCACGCCTGCCTTTTCTCCAGGTCAGGGCGCCGAGGTTCGATTTCTAGGAATGGTCAGAGGGATCGAGGATGAGCGACCGATTTCAGGCATCGACTACAGTGCCTATCTGCCCATGGCAGAAAAAATGTTGGCTGAATTGATCGCTTCCGGTCATGCTGAGCACGGGCCTCATGAGGTGTTTATCCAGCATCGGTTGGGCTTTGTCGCCGCCGAGCAGCCATCCATCCTCATCCGAGTGCGCACCAAGCATAGCGCCGCCGCTTTTGAGCTCTGCCGCTGGTATCTGCAGGAGATCAAAACCCGTGTGCCAATCTGGAAGCGACCTGTTTTCACCTCCTGATCGCCAGTCAGAAATGCATCACCGAACAAAAAGCGGCTGCAAAGTCGCCCAGTTCATGCTACAGCCGTCGCCCCCATGCTGAATCTCCGCGCCGTCACCAAGACCTTCAATGCCCGAACGCTCTTTACTGGAGCGACCATGACCGTGAATTACGCGGAACGTGTCGCCCTAGTCGGGCCAAATGGAGCTGGTAAATCCACCTTGTTTTCCCTCATTCTGAAACAGGACGAACCCGATGCTGGCGAAGTCGTGCGTGATGAGTGGACCACCCTCGGCTACCTACCTCAGGAAAGTGAGCCAGTCGGCGAAGAAACCATCCTCGATGTCGCTACTGGAAAAGCGGGTGAGATCGAGCGTCTAGAAGTCGTGCTGCGTGACTACGAGGCCAAGGGAGACGTCGCCTCTCCAGAATACAATGAAGCCCATGCCAAGCATGACGCTCTCAATGATCCCCAGGCTGAGGCCAAGGCCAAGAAAATCTTGAAAGGTTTCGGCTTCAAAGAATCTGACTTTAATAAGCCTGCCCGTGAGTATTCCGGTGGCTGGGTCATGCGTGCGCATTTGGCTCAGTTGCTCGTGATCGAGCCTGATTTGCTGCTTTTGGATGAGCCGACGAATCACCTCGATCTGCTCTCTCTCATGTGGTTTAAAAACTACCTGAAAAACTATCCGGGTGCGATCCTGCTCATCTCCCATGACCGCGATTTCATGGATGAACTCATTGAGACCGTCTATGAGATCGAAGAAAGCAAGCTCGTCCAATATCAAGGCAACTACACCAGCTACCTGAAGCAAAAGGAAGAGAACTACGACCGCGCCTATCAGTCCTGGAAGAATCAGCAAAAGGAGATCGAGCACATCCAGGAATTCATTGACCGTTTCCGCTCCGTGGCATCGAAGTCCGCCCAGGCCCAGAGCCGCGAACGTCAGCTGGAAAAGATGGACAAGCTGGATAAGCCGCGCCCACTGCGCAAAGCCTTCCGCTTTAATTTCCCGCAGCCTCAGCGCAGTGGTCAGCGTGTCATCGCACTCAATGACATCCACCAGGCTTATGGGGAAAAGAAGATCTATCAGGGCTTGGATCTAGAGATCGAAAAAGGCGAGCGCACCGTCCTAGTCGGACCCAATGGCTCTGGTAAATCCACATTAATTAAGATCATGGCAGGCGTCGTGCCTTTCCAGAAGGGGGACCGTAAATTTGGCACCAATGTGAAGATGGGTTACTTCTCCCAGCATCGCAGTGACACCCTCGACCCTGAGTGCACGATTCTCGAAGAATTAAAGCGCTGTGCGCCTGAACTGCGTGAAGACGATGCCCGCAGCATCCTCGGCAGCTTCCTTTTCAAACGCGAAGACGTGCATAAACGCTGCAAAATCCTCAGTGGAGGTGAAAAGAGCCGACTCAATCTGGTGAAGTTCCTCGTCGATCCACCGAACCTTCTGCTCATGGATGAGCCCACGACGCATCTCGACATTTGGGCCATCGAAGGTCTGATTCTCGCCCTGCAAAAGTTTGAAGGAACCCTCGTTTTCATTTCCCATGACGTGCATTTCATCCGCAGCATCGCCACCAAAGTCCTGCACATCAGCAGCGGCGTCGTCACCCCCTACAGTGGCGGTTACGATTATTATCTGGAAAAGACCGGTGCCGAGGAGAATGCCCGTGCTGCCGTGATCGCCGAGTAACGGCCCTTTGGAGCGGAAAATGTTTTGCAAACTTGAGGTCACAGATTGTGACCTCAAATGATGCATTGATTGGCTAGAGGTAGCGTTTCCATGGCGTATAAATGGACAATGAACCCCGTCCTCCACGATAGTCTCCAGTTTACCACGCGCCGTCAGTTCCTGAATGGAGCGGGGCAGTTCAGTCTTGGTGCTGTCGCTCTGAAGGCCATGCAGGCTGAGGCTGCGTCAAAAGTGGACAATCCGCTGGCACCTAAACATCCACTGACTGCAGCAAAGGCCAAGCGTGTGATCTACCTGCACATGTCCGGCGCTCCGCCGCACTTGGATCTCTTTGATTATAAGCCAGAGCTGGTGAAGCGGGATGGCCAAGACTGCCCTGATAGCGTCTTGAAAGGCCGGAAATTTGCCTTCACGACAGGTGTGCCAAAGCTCATGGGCACGCCGCGTACCTTCAAGCAATATGGCAAAGCAGGCATGTGGATGAGTGATGCCTGCCCTAATTTTCATGGCCTCGCCGATGACATCACGATGGTGCGGTCGATGCACACGGATCAGTTTAATCATGCGCCTGCCGAGCTGCTGCTTTTCACTGGTCACATCCGCCAGGGGCGGCCTTCCATGGGGTCGTGGGCCACGTATGGTCTAGGCACGGAAAATCAGGATTTGCCTGGGTTTGTCGCCCTCATCTCTAGCGGCACGCAGCCCAGCGGCGGCCAAGGTTGTTGGGGCAGCGGCTTCATTCCTAGCGTTTATCAGGGCGTGCAGTGTCGCAGCAAGGGAGATCCGGTGTTGTATGCCAATAATCCAGCTGGTATGAGCCGCGAGTTACGCCGCAAAACATTGGATGCGCTCAAAGAGATCAACGAACTCCAAGCCGCTGAACTTGGCAATCCAGAGACTGTCACTCGCATTTCTCAATATGAGTTGGCCTTCCGCATGCAGACCAGTGTGCCGGAGGTCATGGATATCTCCAAAGAACCCGCCAAAGTGCTTGAAGACTACGGTGCCAAGCCGGGTGAATCCAGTTTTGCCAATAACTGCCTGCTGGCGCGCCGCCTCATCGAACAAGGCGTGCGTTTTGTGAATCTCTTCGACTGGGGCTGGGACTTTCATGGCACCGGTGCAGACACAGGGATCACCGATGGATTGACCAAAAAAATGGCCGCCACGGACAAGCCCGTCGCTGCACTGATTAAGGATCTGAAACAACGCGGACTGCTCGAGGATACCCTGGTTATCTGGGGAGGCGAGTTTGGCCGCACGCCTTTCCGTGAAGGCCGCACGGCAGCCAGCAAGATCCTAGGACGCGATCATTACCCTGACTGCTACACACTCTTCATGGCCGGCGGAGGCGTGAAATCTGGCTACGATCACGGCAGCACTGACGAACTCGGCTTTCACATCGCCGAAAACAAAGTCCACGTTCATGACTTCCAAGCCACCATCATGCATCTGCTAGGCTTTGATCACGAGCGCCTCACCTATCGCTTCCAAGGTCGAAACTACCGACTCACAGACATTCACGGTCATGTCGTGAAGGATCTTTGTGCTTGATGAATGTGGAAGAGTTGGTTCTCTGTGCGCTCATGGCTTTGAGTTCACGGGAATCAAACTTCACGACGCGCCGACAATGGCTGCGTGGTCTTGCAGCTGCGCTGCCGGCCAGCTTTATCGGATGCACGGGGCCTGTTGGCTCATCCCTGGCTGGCGGCGGGGTTAGGAAGGCGCGGGCGCAGTGGGAGTATCAGCATTATTTTTTGGCATCGGGGGCACGATTTCGCTATCACCCGTATGGCGGACAGGGGCGGGTATGGACCACGCAGATGCAGCGCATGTATGAGGCCTATCGACGTGATCCGCGGGTCGGTTATGTGGTGAAAAATCTACACAGCGGGGCCTATCACGCCGCTTTTCAGGCTGACAAACTCTTCATGGGCGGCTCCATGCCAAAGCCCATGATTGCTGCCATGCTGCTGGAGAGACGCAATGGCGATCTTAGTTATGAGGAGTTCATGCATGCGGTCATGGTCTGTGATAAAAGTGTGAACTCATCATGGATGGCGCTGCATGCTCGACTCACAGCAGCGGACGAGGCAGCTTTTCGTGCCAAGTATCATCTACCCACATCTCATGTCTTGGCCAATCAGCTTTCCCCACGCTTCATCGCTGAATTTTATGAGCGCTGCGTGAACTATCGTTTCGATCATGGTGGTGAGTTTTTGCTAGAGGCCATGCGCCGTGATCAGTATGGCTTTGGTCGCCTCTTTTTACCAAGAAGCGTGACTTATGTAGGAGGAAAGACAGGCAACTACGGCGAGTGGGATCACGAGTCGCTCTTCTTTTATCATGGCAGCGTGCCTTACTCGATTGTGGTCTTCACTAGCGAAGATTTCTCGCCAGGAAAAATGAACTGGCCCATCGCTGCACTCATGGGTGGGTTATTCCGTGACTATGTCGCAGGATCTGCATCTTCCGCGACTTCAGAAGAAATACGCCCAGCTATGCGCGCTATTTGATTCCCAAATGTTGTTTTGTTTCAGGTTGTGCTATCTCGGTCATTCCTCATGTTGAGATTTATCCTATGAAACTATCATTGTTGTTCCTGTGTCTCTCCCTTCTCGTCAGCTGCGCTGAAGGCTTTCATCCACAGCCCTTGATGTCAAAGGTGCTGATCATGCCTGCTAGTGATTTCGGACCTGCGGCGATGTCTGCTCCGTTATTAGGTACAGGCAGCCAGTCAGATCCTGTGGTCATCCACTATGCGCTGCCCCAGAGCTATTTGGCGGCAAAATATCCAGCGCACCGCTACGCCGCTGTGGTGCCGGCACTGAAGCATCTCAATCACAGCATCAAAACTATGCCTCATGACGCTGCGAATGCTCAGCTTTATGCTCGGCTTGTAGCTACACGCTCACGTTTGATGGATTTTTACAATACCCGCCGTCTGGCCTTCAACTCGGTGCCGCCGTTTGTTGGACGTGGTTTTATGGCGCGTCAGGCTTTGATGCCTGCGATTGGCACGACTCGCTGAGTGCCTTTCTCAGTGACGATTTCTGTCACATGGATGTCGTGTGGCTCTGTGGGGATGTCAGATGTCATTTGCAGCTGAAAGGCCATGCCGATGAGCTTTGCCCGCAGCTCCGGCTGAGTTAAGAGGCGATCATAAAAGCCGCCACCACGGCCCATCCTTGCGCCAGTTGACGGATCAAAAGCAAGCCCAGGAACAAGGATCACATCCAGCTCATCAATGGGAAGTCTCTCACGTCCGAGCGGCTCCCAGACGCCGAGATAGCCACGTTTTAAGTCGCCCTGATGCTGCACGAGGACGGGTAGCAATTCCGTGCCCGAGACCGTGAAAAGCGCTGTTTTCCAGCCTTGCGCCTGGAGCCATGGAAGCAGGGTGGAAATCAGATCTGGCTCGCTGCGCAGTCCGCCAAATAGAGCCACGACGCCTGGCCTCGGCGTTTCGCGTAGGCGTGTGCGCATGGAGTCCCGCAGGCTTTTCTTCGTCCATTCGGTTGGGTTTTCGGGCGTCATTTGGTGACCAGTTTGGCCCCGTGAATCTGCGATGCCAAGCGTATTGAGTGAAAAACGATCTTGTCACGCGCTCATCAGGCCTCTAGCATTCACCTATTATTGGTAAACCGACCTGATGATACATGATCTTGCCCCGGACCACGGTGGGCCTGCTCTTCTGAGCCGCCCCGGCGGTATTCGCTTCCCTTTTTCTCGTGATCAGAAAGACGAAAATCATGTTGGCTTGCTGCCGACAGAAGGCTGGAGGAAGCGCAATCTGCAATTCATTGGTGGCATTCTCATTCCCACGATTCTCGCTCCGCGAAAGCCCAAGCGTGTCATTGATGGGGTGCCTTTAGCGGAGGTAGATCAGATCGGCGTGACATGGCTAGGGCATGCTGGTTTTTTTGGCCAAGTGGCTGGGGTCAATCTCATCATCGATCCTAACTGGGCACTCTGGCATGGACCGGTGAAGCGCGTGCGCCATCCCAGCCTTTGGGCCAGTGACCTTCCGCCGATTGATCTGGTCATGGTCACTCATGCGCATTTCGATCATTTGCATCTGCCGAGTCTGCGTCGGATCGCACGCGGGCAGCCGATCATTGTGCCAAAAGGGGTCGGCAGTGTGGTGAAGCATTGTGGCTTTGGACAAATCGTCGAGCTGGAAACCTGGGGACAGGCGCAGTATCAGGATCTGAAGATTACCCTGACACCAGCACGCCACTGGGGTGCGCGAATGATTCATGACACCCATCGTGGTTTTGGTGGTTATTTGATCGAAGGTCCTGAGCGCACGCTGTTTCATTGTGGTGACAGCTCTCTGTTTGATGGCTTTCAGGAGATTGGCCAGCGCGCTAGTATCGACGTCGCACTCATGCCCATCGGTGCCTATGACGCACCCAGCGGACGGCCTGTACACATGAACCCCGAAGAGGCGCTAGATGCCTTTGCCATGCTGGGTGCCCAGCACATGATACCCATGCATCATGATACTTTCCCGCTCGGCAGCGAGCCGATCCATGAGCCAGTCGAGCGCTTGGCCAGCGAGGCCACTCAGCGTCAGATCCAGGGTCGCGTGCGTATCTTGCATGAAGGTGAAACAGCGCTGTTTTAGTGGCGTTTAGTTTCATTATGCCAAACCGCCGCACCTTTCTCCATCAGGCCTCCCTTCTTGCAGGTTCACTCGCTTTAGCCCCAATCGCACAAGCCGCCACCAAGCCAGCCAATCCGATCTGCTTTTTCACCAAGCATCTTCAGGGTCTGTCCTATGACGACATCGCCAGCCTAGGTGCTGAAATGGGAGTGAATGGAGTGGAATCACCCATCCGTCCCAAAGGCCACATCGAGCCCGAGCAGATCGAGGTCGAGCTACCGAAGTATGTCGAAGCCTTAAAGAAACAGGGTTTGGAGCTGACGATTCTCACCTCAGGTATCAATGAAGTGAGCCAAGAGCAGCGCACAGAAGCCGTGCTCCGCACTGCTGCAAAGTTAGGCGTGAAGCGTTTCCGCATGTTGTATTACAAGTATGATTTGAAGAAGCCCATCTGGGAGCAAGTGCAAGAACTGCGCCCAAAAATCAAGGATCTCGTCCAGCTTTGCCAAGAGATCGGCATCCAGCCACTGGTGCAGAATCACAGTGGTAAAGATTACGTCGCAGCGCCGATTTGGGACATCTACTCCATCATGCGGGAATACACGCCTGCGCAAATGTCCTTCTGTTATGACATCTACCACGCCACGGTAGAAGGCGGCTCCCAGTGGCCGCTGAGCGCTGCGCTGACGGCGGATCATTGGGGCGCGATCTATTTCAAAGACTTCAAATGGGAAGGCCGCAAAGCTGAAGGCTGCCCGCTCGGTGAAGGGCAGGTGAGTCCTGACTTTGCCAAGCTCGTGAAAGACCGTGGTTTCTCAGGCCCCATCTCACTGCATGTCGAGTATCTCAAAGGCGACCCTAAATCTGCGGACGTGCTCAAGGAGTTCCGTGCAGCTCATGTGCGTGACTTAAAAGTGCTCAGAGACTGGATGGCGTAACCTTGCCCTCATGATGCCGTTGGCTTTGGCGATAGGTAGAAGGCGTCATGCCCGTGCGCTTGCGGAAGTGCTGGGTAAAAGCACTCTGATCCACAAAGCCACACTGTCGTGAAATCTCAGAAACAGAAGCCGTAGAGGTCTCCAGCATCCGCGCGGCTGATAGCACGCGGGTCTTCAGCAGAAACTCCTGCGGGGTTACCCCAAAGGCCGTCTGAAATCGACGCTGAAGCTGTCTAACCGATTGTCCGCAAGCGATGGCAATCTCTTCTATCAGCAGAGGCTTACTATAATCCCGGCGCATGATTTCCACCGCTTGAGCCACCGTTTGAAAGACCGGCAACTGGCGCTCGCTAGCATCCGGCCTGCGTAAAAGCCCCATCACTCCCTTGGGTCGGCCCTTGAGGTCAAGGATCGGCAGCTTCGTCACCAGAAACCAGTCCGGCATCCCCTGCCTATCCCACCAGAGCTCAATCCGCTCGATAAGTTTGGCTTTGCCGCTGATGAGGCGCATGTCGTCATCAACATAAGCCTGCGCCATGCTGCCAGGGTTCAAATCAAAATCAGTTCTGCCGATGATCTCTGCATCATCCTTCATTTGGTAGCGATTCAGCAGCCCCTGACTGGCAAACATCAGGTGTCCCTCAGCGTCTTTTGCAAAGAAATAAACCCCAGGGATGTGGTCGAACAATCGTTGAGAAAGCAGGGTCGGCTCCAGTGTGGCAAACCATTCCGTACGTTGAGTGCGCCAGCGGGCGATCTCAGCCTTCGTTCTTTGAGGCCGTTCGCGTGGGCGTAGCAGAGTCGTATTTCGCATAGATTCGCTATCATGAGCGAATCTGATCCTTTGCCAAATTCAAACTTCCAAATCACCCTAGATGAGCTATGCAAGCCTGCGTCCAACTGCATTAACACGATGAACAAAAATGCTCACTATCTTGCAGCACTTGGTGCCACTTCACAGATTCTGATTCCGATCGGTTTCCTGGTTTCTCAGTTGCGTCTTCAATCTGCTGTATCTGGGATGAATTTAAGTAACACGGCTGATGTTGAAAAGCTCTCTTCGCAAATTAATATAGTGACCAGTCAGATGGGAGCCTCTCATGATTCCTACCTTTGGGCTATTGGCTTTGCTATGCTGACATTGATCCCATTCATCTTCGCCATCACTCGACTCAGATACCGTCGTAAATGGGCGTTCTGGTTTTCGTGCATCTACGGGGCTTGCTTGATGTGTCTTTTTCCAATTGGCACACCATTTGGACTGTTTCTTCTGATTTATGCATTGCTTCACCGTCAGCAGTTTATGGTATCTTCTTCGGCGCCTACAGCATAATACCACGGCCAATGATGACCTCAGGCCTTGACCACAGCTCGAATGCCCGCTTTGACTAAAGCACATGCATTACTTCATCACCGGAACCGATACAGACTCAGGGAAAACTTATGTGACGTGCCTCCTCATTGAGGCACTGCGCCTCGCGGGGAAAGATGCTGTAGGTTTTAAACCCTTTGCCTGCGGAGATCGGCGAGATCCCCTGGCCATTCAGCAGGCCAGTGGTGGTGTCTTGACGGTGGATGAGATCAATCCTGTCTTTCTCAAAGTTCCTGCTTCGCCCTTTGCCGCAGCTTTGTTGGAAAACACAACGGTCGATATCGAACGCGCTCGCCAAGGTTTTTACAGTCTCACGGCCAAGCACAGCCATGTGATCGTTGAAGGTGCAGGTGGATGGGAGGTGCCTCTGGCGGGGAAAGAGACTATGGCCGATTTTGCTGCTGCGCTTGGCTTGCCGATCATCGTGGTGGTGAATAACAAATTAGGCTGCTTGAATCACACGTTGTTAACCGTGAAAAACATCCAAGCTCGCGG
>JAPLUM010000086.1 GCA_026397605.1 Verrucomicrobiota bacterium
GCTGCCGACACGCTTTCATCAAAGACCGCACGCTCAACCACCCATGCAGCCAATTGCGGATCAGACTTCATCGCGGCCAGAGCCTCTGGTGAAGCATCCTGAGGACGGAGCGTCGTGGCGTCCAGTTCGAGTTTAGCTTGATCGGCGTTCATGAGACAAAAGGGACTGAAATGATTTTACCGCGAGCTGATTCTTCCATGCGGCGCAGTATTTCCCGCAGACTATCCTTTGCTCTGGAAAGTCGTGACATCACCGTTCCGGTCGGCAACCCGAGCGTCTCGGCGATGTCGCGATACGAGAGTTCTTTGAGATAAAACAATACCAGCGGTGCGCGGTATTTGGGATCTAACTCATCCAGCGCTGCTTGCAGCGTGGCATTGTCCACACGCGGCGGCGCTTCATCGTCATCAGAGCTGTGCGTGCTGCCATGCAGATCCGGCTCAAACTCCACTTCCTCATACTTTTTGGCTCGTCGTGCGATGCCCAACCAGTCCCTGTAGATGGTGGTAAAGAGCCACGTTTTGACTTTATCCGCTTCCCGCAATGTGTGGCCTTTCTTGGCCCATTGCAAAAAAGTCTGCTGAACCAGGTCCTGCGCCGTTGCCTCACTCTTGCACATACTCAGAGCAAAGCGGTAGAGGCCCTGATAATGAGCATCCACGATCTCGTCAAAGGAGGGCAGCGATTTAGAAACCACCCGCGCAGGTTTAGCGCGCGCCTGTGGTAGATCAAAACAAAAATCAAAAGTCAGCTCCATGGGGAAAGGGTGGGTTTGTTCTGCATAGGAGATCCTCTCCGCTGATTTATTCCAGAATTGGAAAACTTATTGAATCAACCCGCCTCATCCCCGCCCATTCAGGGAATAAATGGCTACCATCCTGCTCATAGAGCCAAGCATGAACATCAATCCACGTCTACATTCCTTTATCGGCAGCACCACAGGCCCCTGGGAAATCATCGAATCACGTCCAATCATCGGCGCAGGCCTGCCCGCTTGTGAACGGCTCTTGTACCTGCCAGGCCACGCATCATCTCCTGAGTCCGAATCAGGATGGGTGCTGCATGGAGCCACCAGCAACGAGCGCTATGTCACACGTCCAGAAAAAGAACTACTGCTGGCCAAGCAGCCCGCTCTCAACCGTCCCGAGGCAAACTGCGCGGTGCTCATCCCCATCAAAAAGAATGCAGCCTGGTGGGCACTGACCCAAGATGAACGGCGGCAGATCTTTGAGGAGCAGTCGCACCACAATCAAATCGGCATGGACTACCTGCCCGCCATCGCCCGCCGCCTGCACCACTGCCGTGACTTGAGCGAGTCCGAGCCCTTTGATTTCCTCACTTGGTTTGAGTTCGCTGAAGAACACAGCGCTGAATTCGATAAACTCCTCGCAAGACTAAGGGCGACCGAGGAGTGGAAATACATCGAGCGCGAAGTGGAGGTGCGAGTCCGCCGCTAAAGCTTGCCAAAGCCGATTCAAGCACCTCTTTCACAAGTGCAAGTGACCAGCGACGCACTCCTTTCCGGACCAATCCTGCTTCGTCCACCAAAAACAGGCGACAAATTATCCTGCCGAGGCAGTAGCTAACAAAAGAGGGGATCCCTTGAAAACCAAGGTTGCCTTCTTTGAATGAAGGGGCGTATTTGGCAGCCCATGAAAACGCCGTGCCTCCTCACCCATGCTCTTTGCCTCTTTTCCTGCATCCCATTGATCCAGGCTGCCGATTGGTCAACCTGGCGCGGCCCTAGTCGGGATGGCATCTCGATGGAAAAGGATTGGAAGCTGAGCGCTGAGCCCAAAGTACTCTGGGAAGCTGAAGTAGGCCTGGGCTTTTCTTCGTTCGTTACGGCAGGTGACCTTCTTTTCACCTCTGGCCATGCCGATGAAAAGGATACCGTTTTTTGCCTGAACGCAAAAACAGGCAAGACTGTGTGGAAGCACGATTACCCCGCTGATCTGGGCGACAAATACTATGAAGGCGGCACCTCCGCGACCCCAACTCTGGATGAAGGAAAGCTCTACCACCTGAGTCGCTGGGGAGATCTGTTTTGCTTTGAGGCAGCCACAGGAAAGGTCATCTGGGAAAAGAATGTCCAAAAAGAAACCGACTCCAACGTGCCCGAATGGGGCTACGCAGGCGCTCCTCTGGTGCAGGGAAAACTGCTTATTTTAAATGTCGGCAAAGCCGGCATGGCTGTGGATAAAACTGACGGCAAGATCGTCTGGAAGAGTGATGTGGACGCCGCAGGTTACTCGACCCCCTACCCAATCACCCGCGATGGCAAAGACTTGGTCATCATTGGCAGCGCCGACAATTACGTGGCTGTGGAAGTGGCCAATGGAACACCGATTTGGTCCTACAAATGGAACACGCGCTATGCGGTAAATGCGGCAGACCCGATTCTGAGTGGCGACACCCTTTTCATCTCCAGCGGCTACAATAAAGGCTGCACGCTGGTCAAACTGAATGCCAGCCAGCCAGAGAAAATCTGGGAAAACAAGGTCTTAAAAAACCAATTCAACTCCAGCGTGCTCATCGACGGTCATCTCTACGGAATCGACGGCGACCAGAACAGTCGTTGTTCGCTCAAATGCGTGAGTTTGAAAGACGGCAAAGAAATCTGGGCAGAGAAAAGCATCGGCTTTGGCTCGCTCATGGCTGCAGATGGTCGCCTGATCATCCTCACCGAAAAAGGTGAGCTAGTCATCGCCAAAGCCAGCGCTGAAAAGTTTGAGGAACTCAATCGCAGCCAGATCCTCAGCGGTCGCTGCTGGAGTGCACCGGTGCTGGCCAATGGCAAGATCTTTGCTCGCAACACGCCAGGGCACGTCGTGTGCCTAGATGCCACCAAGTAAGGATCAAAACCTAGAAACACGGGCTAGAAAGCCCATGCTACCACTTTCATGCCATTGCCGACTGTTCGCTTCAAGCACGCCCGATTCTCCGCCCGCTTCCCTGAAGCCTACCGTTACTCGAAGTCCCACTACTGGATGGCCGCCGTGGAAGGTGAGCCCAACCTATGGCGCGTCGGTTTCACCAAGTTCGCCACCCGCATGCTGGGAGAGCTGGTGGACTGCGAGTGGCAACTGAAAGTCGGCGAGGCCATGGAACCCGGAAAAATCGTCGGTTGGGTCGAAGGTTTCAAGGCTGCCTCCGATGTCTATGGTGTCATGAATGGCACCTTTGCAGAAGGAAACCCCTACTTGAAACAAGACGCCTGCATCGTACGCACCGATCCCTATGAAGTCGGCTGGCTTTACTCTGCCCATGGCGAGCCTGAGGCCGACAGCCTGGATGTCCATGGTTACATCGACTATCTCAGTGGCATCATCCAACGCATGGCCGAAGAAGGCCACGGAGAAGAAGAAATGGTTGAGGATTGATCAGGGCTTGGACTCCAAGCGACATCGACTTTTAAATCTGAACTACCATTGCTTTTTTAATGCTAACCATCGCCAAATTCAGCAAGGTAGAAGAGGCTCACATGCTCAGGTTACGACTTGAAGCGGGTGGTGTGCGTGCCTTTATCCCAGACGAAAACGTAGTTCAGATGCACTGGCTGTATTCGAACGCGATTGGTGGCGTGCGGGTTCAAATTGCAGAGGATGACTTTGACCGAGCCAAGGAAATTTTAGAAGACCCTGGCATTGAGCCTGAGAATACAGTGATGCCCGCCTGTCCGCAGTGCCAGTCAACGAACACGGCACCAGACGAACTACCTCGAAGACTCTCTTTCTTGTCATTGCTCCTTCTCGGATTTCCCTTCATGTATTCCAAAACAAAATGGAAATGCGGACAATGCGGTCATGTTTGGGATTTGAAAAACCAACCAGCTAGTTAGAGCCTGTCCCAGCGACTTAGAAGACTGGAATAGCTTGGGCAGGGCGAGCAAAAGGAAAGAGGCATGAAGCGGTAAAAAACGCTTCATGCCTCAAATTCGTGGTCTATGAGTTGTTACCAAGCAAACCACAGCCCGCCG
>JAPLUM010000074.1 GCA_026397605.1 Verrucomicrobiota bacterium
ACCTGTTGAATGGCCTGTTGGAATGACTCCTTACTGATCGTGAACTTCATATGGGGCGTGCCTACGTACTTAATGTGTGCATCTGCTTTTTAACCAGCGACTCAGTCCGTGGCAAGGAGTTTGGCTGCGAAAAGTCACATATCTTAACCTTTTTTGTCTAATCTAGGAACAAAAAGGCGAGGCAATACGGCCAAATTGGCAGAATTCCACGCCTGAACGGCTGATTTCACCGCAGGGGGGGAGCCCAGCCAAAGACCTTGTCCCCATGAAATAGGGGATGGTGATTCGGCGTGTGCCCCATGTCAGCCACGACCCCACCGCGCTCGACGGCGCAGACGCGCAGGGCAGCATAGACATCACCTTCATCCCACAAGATGTGTAAATTGTCATTCTCACTCAGAGAGGTGCCTGCCGTAGGGCGGATGATGCAAAATTTCCACGAATTGTTGATGTAGTTTACCGTACCTAGGTGGCGGTAAACCAGCGCTTTGCGGACATTCGTCAGATCATGGACTGGCGGCACATTCTGCTTCCAGGGATCATACGCCGCTGGCTGCGGCTTGATCACCACCTGCACTGGCGGAGATGGCGCCAGCAAGGCGGGAGACTGAGTGCGTGGAAAAATCTTGCTGCGTCCATAAGGGCGCGGGTCCACCTGCTCAAGCACAGTGGCCATGAGTTTAAAGAGTCCCGTTTCCCGACCGACACTGGTAAACTGATGCGCCTCAACAACTTCATGAGTTCGGGCGCGCATCTTTTTCACACTCATCAGATACTCACTATTAATGCCCAGGACATTGAAGGTCATCACATAATCGAGCCCATCATCCAGGAGCTTGTTGACTCGATTGGCTGTGGATGAGGCCGGACTGGCGAGCATTCCCGTGGCATCACGGCCTGCAGCACTTTCCAGACTGAAGACACGCACCTGGCCCCTTTTTAAAAGGCCTGCGCTCAGACTGTCACTCAGTGCTCTGGCTAGGTCAGGGCGCGGCAGACCATCAATGGTCACGTCCTCAGCATAAAGAGCCAGCTTCGGGCGCTCGGCTAAGATGACCGTTTCGGCCTGATCTGCGATGACAGCAGTAGCGCCGGTGAGCAGGCATAGAGCCCATGTGGCAAAAGAGTGGCGTTGTCTCATAGCGTTGATGGTCAATAGACAGCGCATGATATGGACCAAGTAAACCGATGAAAAGCAAAAGTTATGAAGATTTATCAGCCTGATTATCAAGAGCCGCGTAAGATGTGTCTATGTCCATCGCCACTCGTCGCGGTGACGAAGGGGAGACTGATCTCCTCTTCGGCTGCCGCTTATCCAAGTCCCATCCTCGTGTCCACGCGCTCGGCGCTGTGGATGAACTCAATGCAGCCCTCGGCCCGATCCGCATCGCTGCACTGACTAGCCACGCCGCCAGGACTAGAGGAAAAGTATGCCGCTACCCACAAGCCATTCGGCTCGGAAAAGCTGGGCTACTTGGACGAATGGGTGGCCAAGCTGGAAGCAGGCGGCGCCTTGCAATTCAAAGGCTGGGCCCTTCCCGGAGAAGCCGGCGTCATGACCGGAGCCTACGCTGACCTGGCCCGCGTGGCCTGTCGGCGCGCAGAAAGACATGTCGTGGACCTCACGGGCACAGATCAGGAAGTCCCCAATGCTGGTGTGGGCCGCTTTTTAAATCGCTTCTCGGACGTGCTTTGGTTGCTCGCGCGCTGGGAAGAGAAGTCGGTGGAATGACGAAGCTCAATTGAAGAAGAAAACCGATAAACTTAAAACTGGGTTTCAAGTTTCACGTTCCAAGTTTTCTGGATCAAGGCATCAAAAGGCTGGCCAGAAGAGAATGGAAGACTTCGACGTCATGAGGAGGCTGCAAAACCTACGCCCTCAGCAACTGCTTCTTTCATGAAGGGGCGCTGCGTTTCAAGTATACTGCGCGTCATCATGTTTTGTGATTTCAGACGATTGGAGAACAGGAGTGCTGGTTCCAATACTCCACCGCTCCATCACTCCAGCTGCTGATTTCACAAAACTTGGTGACGCGCAGTATAACTAAAGCAGGATGCGGTAAAAATTGAGACTTGCCTTAGAATCTGAAGTCAGTCTTCATGTCAGACATGAAGACAAAGACTGTAGCTAAGAAATCTGCCAAAGTTCGCACTCAGGCTTCACTGCGCAGCACATTCACGGTTCGAGATATGAATCGTGAACCTCAAGCTCTACTAACAGCTGCAAAAAAAATTCGGCCAAATCACGATTCGTAGCCGAAGCGGTGGCAACTTTGTTCTCAAGCCAGAAGACCCTAGCCCGAACGAGCGAGTGCAGCAGGCCGAGGCATTCATTGAGCGCCAGAGGGCCTACCGAGAGAAACTGCGGGCTATGGGCTTTGTTCCGCCTTCGAAAGAAGACTCGGAACGCATAACACGAGTGATCGCCGGAGATGATCCATGATCTACGCAGACACCAACTTTTTTGTTATACCTCACGAGCAACTTGCAAAACCCCCAGCGAATGCAGAAATAGGTGTCGATTTGCCTCAATTTCCATACGTCACAGAGTTTAGCGTCACTTTTCAAAAAGCACCCGTGAGGTTTTGCAAGTCGCTCTCACGTCATCAATTTTTGTGAAAAATCCGTTGGGTGACGCAGATTCAGATCGCTAGAGTCAGAAAACCTAATCTGCGGCAATCACAAATCATAATGACGGCCAGTATGTATTGAATGAAGGCCAATGGCCTTCCGCATCATAGCGAAGGGTTGCTCGCGTAGCGGACCACCCTGGTAGCCGGAGCACACACCTCATTTTAGCAACGAACCCCAATCGGGGTTCCGCCTCTTCAAACAGCCCCGCCACTGCCAGCGACTCCGCCGATACGGAACTCCGTTGGAGTTCGCCATGCGAACCGTGGATTGCGGCCCTTGTTTCCAGGGGAGCACTCGCCAAGGCTCGGCACCCCTTCGCTATGATTCGGAAGGCCGTTGGCCTTCAATCATGCTTTAGCGGAGGTTTTGCAAAAGGATCATCAGACTTTTTGCTTTTTCAGCCGACTACACCCAAAATAAAAAAGGAAAACAACAGGTAACGTGTAGTTTGGTGGAATAACTCGCTCCTCAGGCGGAACAGAACCCAGGTAGGACATAAACATCATGAAGCCCAGAACTCCGAGGGTCTTCCACCATGGAAGGTCTTTTTCCCCTGATAGTCTAGAGACGAGATAAGCCGCAGGTATCAAAGTGAAGAGATGTGCCCATCTAGGCCAATCTGTGGATGCCGCAAATCCCATGGAAAAAGCAACAACAGCCGTGATGACCAGTGCATCGGCAATAGTTCGAAGGGGTGTCGGTCTCATGGATTGGCTGAATTCAAAATCTACTCAACTGCCACCTTCATCACCACCTTAAACACCTGTTCCGGCTGATCCCACTGCATGCAGGGCGCATGGGCATCCTGAGGAAAGAGGATGGCAAAGTGGCCTGCACTCAGATGCAGTGGTGTCGTATCGGGCACTAGGTTCCATTTACCAATGTCTTTATCAGACTCATACGGACTCGTTGCATCCTGCATGGTGGGTAGCGGAGCCCATAGAATCGTCTCGCGTCCACGGTAGAGAAACTGAATGTCGATGAACTTCCGGTGCGCCTCAAACAGACCGCTTTCAAGAGGCTTCGTGGTGTAACTTTCCACGATGGCAATCAGCTTATCTTCCTCGATCACATGCCGCCCCAGAGTCTGAGTGCCATCCACACTGCGCAGAAACTCAAAGGCTTTGGCAAAGCGTGGATTTAGCCCCTCATAGCGAGCCCAGTTTTCCAGTGTGTCCTGAATCATAGGATTAGCGATATTCGACCACGACCTTGTTTTCAAAGCGCACCTTGGGAAGCTCCGCATAGCGATCATCGGCACTGCGATAGCCCGCTGGGCAAAGCACGGCGCAAGTGTACTCGCTATCAGTCAGGCCCAAAATCTCGTCAAACTTGGCTGGCACAAAACCCTCCATCGGACAGGTATCGATTCCGAGCAGCGCCGTCGCCAACATGAACTGACCAAGCGCGATGTAGCTCTGCTTCTTGGCCCAATCGGTGGACATGTAGCCCTTGGACTGAGCGCCCATGACCATGCCCCGATAAGCCGCCAGCGCGTCTGCCGTGCCGCCACGCACCTCCACCATGCGGGCCAGGAAAGCGTCCACATCAGCCTCGCTCAGCGCTTTTTTGACCAGCATGATCACCAAA
>JAPLUM010000225.1 GCA_026397605.1 Verrucomicrobiota bacterium
GTGACGCCTCCTGCCGCAAGAAAGGTGGCATGTAGATCCATGGTGATGGCCATTTGTGAAGTGACTTTGCCTTTCGGCAACTTCGCAGGCCAACGCATCAGACAGGGCACACGAATCCCACCTTCCCAGACGGTGGCTTTGTGATGAAAGAGCGGCACATTTCGGCTGAACCGCTCACCACCATTATCGCTGGAAAAAACGACGAGCGTATTATCGCCGATGCCTTGTTTTTCCAGCTCTGCGAGCATCATACCGACTCCGCGGTCGATTCGCTCCACCATGGCTTTGTAAATAGCGCGACTACCATGGTGCATGGTATCCTTTGTGACCATGGGTGTCTCTGGTGCATCGGGCGCTTGAAACGGCGCGTGGACAGCCAGATGAGGCACATACAGGAAGAAGGGCTGCTTGGCATGATCACGGATGAACCTGGTGGCGCGTTCATTGACGAGGTCGGTAAAGTATCCTTCGCTTTTCACGGGCTTCAATCCTTCACGCAGAGCATAGGTGCCATCATAATAGCTGTGCTTGTAGTAGTCGGCATGCCCCAGAAGCTCACCGAAGTATTCATCAAAGCCGCGCTTGGTGGGATTGTACTCATCTTTGAAACCGAGATGCCATTTGCCAAATGCTCCCGTGGTATAACTGGCGGACTTGAGACGATCTGCGATGGTCGTCTCGCTCAAAGGCAGGCCGAATGCATGGATATCGGGCTCCGCTACCCAATCGCCTTTGACTCGGCGGAACTGCTCCGCCTGATAGCCAAACGCAAACTCCAAGCCGCAGCGCTGCTGCCAGCGACCAGTCATGAATCCGGTGCGCGTCGGGGTGCAAACAGGCGCATTGGAATAGAAGTCTGTAAACTTCACCCCATCCCTGGCCAGACTATCAATGTTCGGCGTTGAGATGTCTTTGCAGCCCATGCAGCCGAGATCTCCATAGCCAAAATCATCGGCAAGAATGAAGATGATATTCGGGCGCTGCTCTGCGGCAAAAGCCGAACTGAATGCAAGCAAGCAGAAGAACGATCCCAGGCGTAGGGCTTGACGAAAAAAGGCAGACGATTTCATGAAGCGTGTGAACGCGACACAACCGTCTGCCTTTCGGCCAAACCATGAATCGTTGAAATGACTCAACCCAAAACGTAATCCCGCATGGTGCTCAGCATGATCGTCACCGAGCATGCACCCGCATCAGGAAAGCCAATGCAGGCTTCACCAAGAGTCTTGGCGCGACCAAATTGAGCAATCATTGCTTTACTGGCGTCTTTCCCCGACTCAGCGGCTGCGGCCACGGCTTTAAACGCGTCTGGCAGATCCTGAGCAGCGACTTCGCGGGCTTTTGCAGCAGCTGGTGCTAGGGCATCAATCATGGTTTTATCGCCAGGCTTGGCACCACCACGTTTCATGACGCCTTCCAGCGCGGCTTCGAGCAGAAGCGCGAGACCTTCGGAATCGAAGGACTCACGGCCAGCGAGAGCCTTGCCCCCAGCGCGATAGACGGTGCCAAAGAGAGCACCAGAGGCGCCGCCCATGCTGGACATCATGGCCGTGCCTGTGGTGACAAAGACTTGCTCCACGCTGCTAGGCTCTAAAGGCTCAAGCTGCACTTTCACAGCTTCCATACCACGCTTCATACCGAGACCGTGATCACCGTCTCCGAGATCGCGGTCGGCTTGGGAAAGCATGGCTTCCGCTGCGATGATGGCATCAGCGACCTGAATCATCATCAGGCGCACTTGGTTGGGTTTAAGTTCCATGGTTGTCGGCGATTACTTGGTTCCCTTGGCCTTGAGGTCGTTGTACATAACATAGCCTTGCTCAGGTGTCAGGCCTTCATGCACCACACCGCGCACCGCTTGCATCATGCTGATCGGGGCATCACTTTGGAAGATGTTACGGCCCATATCCACGCCATTGGCACCTTGTTGGATGGCGTTGTAGCACATACTCAGCTCCTCTAGTTCTGGCAGCTTCTTACCACCAGCGATGACGATCGGCACAGGGCAGCAGGAGGTCACGGTATCAAACTCAGTGTCGGTGTAG
>JAPLUM010000673.1 GCA_026397605.1 Verrucomicrobiota bacterium
ACCAGTGATCACGCCTTTCATTCCTAACGGAAACGGCATCATCAGTGGATATGTAGATGAGACCATCAGGGTCGTTGGCACTTTCTCCAACATCACGGTCACGAACCTGCCCAAAGGGCTCACGCTCAACTCTAAAACAGGTCGAGTCACGGGTCGCCCAACGGTTGCTGGCAGCTACGTCATTGTTTTTACGGCTTACAATGGAACGGCCAAAAGTCTGCCGATGACCGTCAACTGGACCGTGGAACCTTTACCAGCAGGAATCGCAGGCACCTACAATGCGCTGCTTGATCGCCAGACATGGCTTAATGGCGGCTTTGGCGGCAGCCTGAAACTGACCGTTACAGCGACTGGAACCTACACAGGCACAATCACCCGTGGCTACCACAGAAACAGTTTTCAAGGTGTACTTGATACCCAGGCTGGCGGCATTGCCCCTGTCGGTACTTTTTTAGTTCCTCGTCGTGCTCCTTACACCCCTTTGGAGTGTTCTTTCTCACTGCCCCTGGGCAATGGCCAATTTTTTGGCACTCTGCGTGAGGCTCCTGTCGCACCTGCAACGGTTGGCCTTTCAGCCAATCTATTTGGTTTCCGCGCTGGCTTTAGCAAGACGAGCCCTCCCTCCTCTGCTTTCATTGGCCGCTGGAACAACGCCTATGAGATTCCTGTTCTCCTGAATCGTAACCAGACCTATCCACAAGGAGCTGCCTGGGCCACCCAGACCGTCAGCAACACAGGAGCCGTTCTCTGGACGGGCCGCCTAGCTGATGGCACCAACTTCACCTATGCCACCGACTTGGCCCTTGGCGGTCAAACGGCACTGCACGTCATGCTTTTCAACTACAACAGCTCAATCCAAGGCTGGCAGACCCTGTCATCTGGCACAGGCCTGAGTACAGCTTCTCTAAGCTGGGTCAAAACTGAAACCGGCGGCCGCAGCTATCCGAACGGATTCCCCTTGCATACGCTTACCGGCAATGGAGCCAAATACACAGCACCGCTGCCAGGTAGTCTGATTTTAAACATCCGCTCAGGTTCCAATAACGCCATCGCGACCTTCTCAGAGGGCGGTCTGAGCACTCCATTCTATCAGGTCTTCACGGTCGGAGCTAACAATGCACTAGCCCTACCGCTGGGAACTGCCAATCCCTACCGCCTAACCGCCAGCCTCAATGTCACCACGGGACTGCTTTCAGGCAGCGGCTCAGCCATTAATTTCAATGCCAACCAAGCGACAAGCGCCCGCCCAGGAACCTTCAGCGGACTTGTCGTCCCTGGTCGCGATCAGGCTGTCGGACACTTCCTCCTGCCTACAGACACGTCCAGCATCGCACCCATCCTTTCTGGCAAGTTCATCGCTGAGGAAACAGGTGAGCTGAATTAGGCCAAGGGCGGCAAGCGCCTGTTGATTTTTACGTGCAGTAGCTCCTCCGATTCAAAACTTTATGCCCCCTGAGGTGTGATCGGATTTGAGCGGAGCGACATCCCATGCTAGGCCACGGGTTCCTATGTCGAATACCAATGCCATCCCGAATGTCCTCGCTGAACGTTACGCTACCCCTGCCATGCGCGCCCTTTGGTCGGGCGAAGGTAAGGTGCGGCTGGAGCGGGACTACTGGATCGCTGTGCTTAAAGGCCAAAAAGACCTGGGCATCCCTGTCCCAGACGGCGTGATCGAGGCCTACGAAGCTGTCAAAGACAAAGTCTTCCTCAGCAGCATCATGCAGCGTGAGCGGGTGACTCGGCATGACGTGAAGGCACGTATTGAGGAGTTTTGTGACCTCGCAGGCCATGAGCACATCCACAAAGGCATGACGAGCCGTGACCTAACGGAGAATGTGGAGCAACTTCAGGTCTTTCGTGCGCTGCTTGAAGTGCAAAAGAAGAGCATCGCCGTGCTGGCTGCCTTTTCCAAACGGGCGGCACAAACGCGCGACATCCCCTTCACTGCCCGCACCCACAACGTGGCGGCTCAGGCGACGACATTTGGCAAGCGCATGGCCATGTTTGGTGAAGAAATGCTCATCGGAGTGCAAGCGCTCAATGAGCTGATCAATACCTACCCGGCTCGCGGTCTGAAGGGCGCCGTCGGCACGCGATTGGATCAAATCACACTCTTTAACGGCGATACCAGCAAGGCCCGTGCTTTGGAAGAACGTGTGCTTCATCACCTCGGCATCAATGCAGCGCTGGATGCTGTAGGCCAAGTCTATCCACGCAGCCTGGATCTCCAGGTCGTCTCTACCCTGACCCACGTGGCCAGTGGCGCAGGCAGCTTTGCCAAAACCCTGCGCCTGATGGCTGGGCATGAACTGGCCAGTGAGGGCTTTGCCAAAGGCCAGGTCGGCAGCTCAGCGATGCCGCATAAGATGAACAGCCGCAGTTGCGAGCGTATCAATGGCTTCCATGTGATCCTGAAAGGCTACCTTGCCATGGCGGCAGGACTGGCTGGCGATCAGTGGAACGAGGGCGATGTCTCCTGCTCCGTCGTCCGCCGAGTGATGCTACCAGACGCCTTCCTGGCCATGGATGGCCTGCTGGAAACCACTCTCACCGTGCTCAATCAGATGGAAGTCTTTGAAGCCGTCGTGGAGCAAGAATTGATGCGTTATCTGCCATTCCTGCTCACCACCACGGTGCTCATGGAAGCCGTCAAAACAGGATCTGGACGTGAAGCCGCCCATGAAGCCATCAAAGAACACGCGGTGCAGGTCGCCAAGGACATGCGCACTGGCAAAGTGGCCCACAACGATCTCTTCAGCCGTCTCACCGCAGACTCCCGTCTCGGTCTCAGCGCCGATGCTTTTGAAAAACTCACCACTCACGGCCGCACGAATATGGGAGATGCCCCAGAACAGGTGGACTACTTCGTAGAGCGTGTCGGCAAACTCACCGCAGCCCACCCGGAAGCAGCGGCGTATCAGCCTGGAGACATCCTCTGATCTCGCCACGCCCATGATCTCGATTCCATTCCTCGTCCGCTACGGCAGCATCGCACTAGCCATTGCTGGGGTGGTGCAGATGACGCAGGTGCTGCAGGTAATCAAAGCTCAGGAAAACCCCACACCACCGCCGCCCGTTGCACCACCAGAAAAACCTTTCGCCAAAGGAGTGGCAGCCACGGGCATTCTGGAATCAGCCGCTGAGAACGTGAGCATCGGCACGCCCATTCCTGGGCTGGTCACCAAGGTACTGGTGAAAGTCTGGGACAAGGTCAAGGAAGGCCAGGAACTCATGCAACTCGATGACCGCGAGCTGCAAGCGCAGCTTATCGGCCAAGAGGCAACTATCGAGGTCAATCAGGCCAATCTCGGCATCGCCCAGGCCCAAATGGCCAAGACGCAGGACACGCTGGATCGGCTCAAATCCATCACAGATCAGCGTGCGATCTCCCAAGATGATCTGCGAAACCGCACCAACGATGTCTTGGTCTCTAAAGCTCAGGTCACCCAAGCTCAGGCTCAACTCAACGCATCTCATGCTGCCGTAAAGCAGACCAAGCTCCTCATGGACCGGCTCACCGTGCGGGCCCCGCGTGATGGCTCGATTTTACAGGTCAACATCCGCGCGGGTGAATACGCCTCCATTCAAAACAAGGAGCGTGTCGATACCCGTGTACTTCAGGTCATTTATCGACTCAAAGTTCCCACCGGGAAAAACCTCTACGTAGGACAACAAGTGGATGTCTTTATCGGCGAGAAGTAAGCGACTAAATCAGTGCGAAGACTTCAACCGGATCAGGCTGGCCTTTGACCGGATGGATACCCACATTTTTGAAATAGCTGCCACCCTCAGTCCATCCCTCCATGAAGGCTGCACTGACGAGCACTGGCACCTGTAGCTTGCGGGTCAGACTTTCGATTCGGAAAGCCACATTCACAGCTTCACCAACAGCGGTATTCACTCCACGGCCCATGGAGCCAAGAGCGACATCGCCAATGTTAATGCCAACATGGCAATGAACCTCGATATTCAGCTCTGCCTTCATCTTTCTCCGAATCGGAGAATCACTGGACTCAGGACTGCTGAGCAGACGAGCAGCTTCAGTGGCTTGAGCACGAACTTCAGGACTGTCGCTGGTCCAATACGCAAAGACACCGTCACCAATGAATTTATCAATGATGGCTCCACGCGTTTTTAGGACATTTGTGCACTGAGCATACCACTCACGAAGCATGGCCGCCACTTCCTCAGGGCTGAGCTGAGCCGAGATACTGGTGAAGTTACGCAGATCACCCACCAGAAGCGTGGCGCGCACGGTCTTCATGGGCAGTGCCACGGTATGCAGCATCTGCGTGCCAGAGAGTGCGCCACCCGAGTGGTCACCCTCATCATTTTCAAAAATAAATAAGCAGGTGCCGAGCTGGATGCTGTCTCCATGACGCAGTGCACGCGCGGTGGTGACGGCCACGTCGTTCACGAAGCTACCATTGGCGCTGCCCAAATCTGAGACCCAGTATAAATTGCCATCACGACGGATCGTCGCGTGCTGCCTGGAAATACCTGCGTCATTGAGCCGAATCGTCGCATCAGGACTACGACCGAGCAGATTGTAGTCCTCCAGGGAGTACTCCAATCCTTTGTCGTGCTGTCTGAGAAAAGCGGGCATGATTATTTTGTGGCAGAAGACTGTTGAAGCAACTGCGGCGTAATAAGTCAAGAGAACGCACGGAAGTTTTCCGACTTATTTGTTTTAAACGCTGGTTTCATGCCAAATCATCCACAGAAAGTCCCTGTCAGCCGTGGCTTGCACTCCTGCGCGATCTCTGAAGAATGATGAAACTATGTCTGTGACCGCCTACGATCAACTCTGTGCCACCGCTCGCGAGGTCGCCCTTCTCACTTCCACTGAATCCACCCTTTCATGGGATCAGGAGACTAATATGCCGGCAAAAGCTCTGGCCTTCCGCGCCAGTCAAATGTCCTGGCTCAGTGGCAAGGCCCATGCGCTAGCCACAGGGCGCATGATGCAAAAGCTTCTGGATAAGGCTATGGAGTCCAAACTGCGTGATCCAAGGCATAAGGCCAACGTTCAAATCATGCATGAGGACTTTGTCAAAGCGGCCAAAATCCCAGGAAAACTCGTCATCGAGGAAAGCGAGACGGCCTCTCATGCCAAACATGCCTGGATACAGGCGCGAAAAAG
>JAPLUM010000790.1 GCA_026397605.1 Verrucomicrobiota bacterium
CCTTGGCACCCTTGCCATTCCCAGCGCTGTACCACATGAGCGCCAGAAGCATGGCAGGATTTTCACGGGCCGGAAGTGTGCGTGTTTCCACGTCCATAGCGGCCGCACCGGCCAGAAAGCTGCGCACATCCACGCCCTGAAGCGCTGCGGCGATGGTGCCCACGGCACTCATAACACTGGTGCGCCCGCCCACCCAGTCCCACATCGGGAAACGAGCCAGCCACCCCTGAGCAATGGCGTATTTATCCAGCTCACTACCCACGCCGGTCACAGCCACCGCGTGTTTCGCAAAATCAACACCCTGAGCCTGGTAGGCCGCAGCGGCCTCCAACATGCCATTGCGCGTCTCCTTCGTGCCGCCAGATTTTGAGATGACCAGCGTCACCGTCGTAGCGATCTCTGCGCCAATCTGAGCCGCCACACGGTCCATGCCATCTGGATCCGTGTTATCAAAAAAGCTGATTTGCAGCGGCGGGTTCGCTGGCGTGATGGACTGAGCCACCAGTTGTGGACCCAAAGCTGATCCACCAATACCGACGACCAGCACGCGAGTGAATTTCTGACCATTGGCAGCTTTGATCGCACCGCTGTGGACGTCTTCCGCAAATTTGATCGTGGATGTTAGCGTATCATCAATCTCTGTCCGTAAATCTGCTGGGGCCAAAGACGAATTGCGCAGCCAATAGTGGCCCACCATGCGGCCTTCATCGGGATTCGAGATGGCACCAGCCTCCAGCGCCTTCATGTCAGCGAATGCTTTTTCAATCGAAGGTGCCATGGCATCAAACAAGCCATCTTCAAAATTCATGCGGCTGATATCGATAGCAAAGCCGAGCTTTGGCAAACGAACGAAGTATTTCTGAAAACGGGACCAGAGAGAAAAAGTGTGGCTCATACCCTGCCAAAAAGCATGGGCGTTGCCATGGCGCAACTCGCGAGTGCATTTCAGCCGCCCAATCAGCATGAAAAAAAGCAGCGTAATGGATGAATCCCTTCGATAACAGCCCTCGATCTGTCACGTTTGCCTCAGATGACACGAATTCACCTACTGACACTCTCTTTTCTAACCTTAATCACGTCTACCTTTGCCGATACTCAAACCGAGCAGTCTTTCTCCGGCGTGGCCACATTGAAGGTCGGCTATCGCTACCTCTTATCGCTACCGGAAGGTTACCAAGATGATCCCTCACAAAAATGGCCCCTACTCGTCTTTCTCCACGGAGCAGGCGAGCGCGGCGATAATCTGAACCTTCTGAAGAACCACGGTCCACCCAAGCTGATCGCAGCAGGGAAAAACTTTAAAGCCATCGTCATCAGCCCTCAAGTCCCAGAAAACAACATTTGGAACGCGCACGCCGTGAAGGCCTTGCTGGATGACATGATCAAATCGCATCGCGTAGATACCAGTCGCCTGTATCTGACCGGCATCAGCATGGGTGCCTTTGGCACTTGGGACACCGCTTTGGCCTATCCAGACACCTTTGCCGCCATTGCTCCCATTTGTGGTGGAGCCGGAGTAGGTTTTGTAATGGCAGAGCGCATCAAAGACTTACCCTGCTGGATTTTTCATGGCGACAAGGACAGCGCCGTCCCAGTCGAGTTCTCACACAGAATGCACGGCGCTTTGAAGAAAGCAGGCAGTCAGGCCAAACTAACGATCTATCCAGGAGTCGGCCATGATTCATGGACGCAAAGCTACGATAACCCCGATCTCTGGAGCTGGATGTTTGCTCAGAAACGCAAAGACTAAGCAGCCAACCACTCAGCAATAGCCGCGATGATCTCCAGCCGCTGCGTCTCATTGAGCTCTCCATAAATCGGGATGCTTAGCACCTCAGTCGCCATGCGATGAGATACATCACAGCCACTGCGTGAGCTTTCCGGCAAAGTCTCAAAGCACTTCTGCTGATCCAGAGTCACTGGGTAATAAATGTCACAGCCGATCTGCTTACCTACCAGATGATCCCGAAGAGAATCGCGCTTCCCACCAAGGACACGTAGCGTGAACTGATTCCAAATATGCTCATTATGGGCATAGCTCACCGGCAGCACGATCCGCGCATCTTGAGCGGCCAGCCAAGTGTCCTGAGTGCTGATGCATTTACAGTGGCTCGGGTCTGCCTGCACCACGCCAGGCAACTTCACGAGTTCTGCGATGTAATGGGCGGCATTACGCTGACGATCTGCGGTGAACTGTGCATAGCGCTTCACCTTCACGCTGAGCAGGGCACATTGCAGCGTATCCATGCGGAAGTTCCCGCCGACAAAGTGGTGATAATACTTCGGTTTTGACCCATGATTGCGCAGCACCTTGGCAAACTCAGCCAGAGTGTCGTCATTCGTCACCAGCATGCCGCCATCACCAAAGCCACCTAGGTTCTTGCTGGGGAAAAAGCTGTAGGTGCCAAAATCACCCATCGTGCCGCTATCACGACCCTTGTATTTTGAGCCGATGGACTGCGCCGCATCTTCGATGACACGCAGACCCTTTTCTTTGGCCAACGCCAAGAGTGGATCCATGTCCGCACACTGTCCAAAAAGATGCACTGGCATGATCACTTTGGTCTTGGCTGTGATTTTAGCGCGCGCATCATTCACATCCATGTTGAAGCAGATCGGGCACACATCCACAAAGACAGGCGTCGCACCCAATCGGGAAACCGCGCCTGCTGTGGCAAAGAAGGTGAAAGCCGGACAGAGCACCTCATCCCCTGGACCAATGTCCAGCGCCATTAAAGCCAGCAACAGAGCATCCGTTCCCGACGAGACCGAGATCGCATGTTTCACGCCGACCATCACGGCCACTTCTTTTTCAAAAGCTTCCATCTCTGGGCCCATGATGAAGCGTCCATGCTTCAGCACTTGGTTAAAAGCTGCCTGGAGTTCGGATTCAAGCGGATGGTTTTGGGCGTTAACGTCGAGGAGTGGGACTGGCATGAGAAGGTAATGGGTGCTGTAAATAAAAAATCAGGTTCTGACAACTACATCCGCTCAGTCGTCTGGATGCCGAGCAGGCTGAGTCCTGTCTTCAAAACGCGGCTAGTAGCCTCACAAAGCGTCAGACGAGTGTTACGGATGGTGCCTTCAGAGCGCAGGACGTTGCAGGCCTCGTAGAAGCCATGATAGGTATTGGCGACTTCGTAAAGGTAATTGGCCAAGAGATTCGGGCGATGATCCTCCAGAACGTCGTGCGCGTTTTCAGCAAACTGGGCCAACTTCATGGCTAGAGCGCGTTCAGCAGGCTCGGTGATTTCGAGATCTGGGGTGAGTTCGACCGTGCCTTCAAGCTTCCTGAAAATGCTGCGGGTGCGGACGTAGGCATTCAGCAGATAGGGTGCGGTGTTGCCTTGCAGGCTGAGCATTTTATCCCAGCTGAATTTATAGTCGGTCAGGCGATTCTGACTGAGCTCCGCATACTTCACCGAACCACTGCCGATGATGCGGGCAATCTCGTCTTTATCGGCGTCACTGAGGCCTTGGTCTTTTTCCTCAGCAGCAGCACGGGCACGCTCGATGGCTTCGTCGATGACTTCGAGAAGTCCGACCGTTTCACCGCTGCGGGTTTTAAACATCTTACCATCTGGCCCCAGGATGCTGCCAAAAGCGATGTGAGTCATCTCGGTCGTAGCACCACGACGCTTTGCGGCAGCAAAGACCTGGCGGAAATGAAGTTGTTGCGGCGCACCGACGACATACCAAATTTCATCAGCTTTCCATTCCTTCACACGATAGTCGATCGTGGCCAGGTCAGTCGTCGCATAAAGAAAGCCGCCATCCGTTTTGCGGATGATGCAGGGAGCCGCTTTCCACTCATCTTTATCACTGATGAGGAAAGGATCGTTCTCAGGCTTCACACTGCCATCACTGAAGACAGCCGTGGCACCCTCACTGACTTTAGCGATGCCCTTTTCCAGCATATCAGCCACCAGTGGAGCCAGTGCTTCATTGTAGAAGCTCTCGCCGAGATAGTGGTCAAACTTCACATCCAATGCGCCATAGACTTTTTCTAGCTGCTCTAGGGTTAAACGCACACACTCTTTCCAGATGGCTAGATTCTCAGGATCACCTTGCTGCAGTTTCACCAACTCAGTTTTGCAGAGAGTGAGCACCGCTTCATCCGCCTTGGTTGCAGCATTGATCGCTTTATAAACCGTCACCAGTTCCAGAATCGGGTCCAGCTTCAGCTTGGCCTGATCCAGCTGTGTCTTCCAGCCATAAATGATCATGCCAAACTGCGTGCCCCAGTCGCCGACGTGATTGTCTGTGATGACCGTGTGCCCGATGAAGCGTGCCACGCGAGCCAGTGAGTCACCAATAAACGTGCTGCGGATATGGCCGACATGCATCGGTTTGGCGATGTTGGGTGCCGAGAAATCAATAACAATGCGCTTCGCCTTTGTCACTGGCGGCACGCCTACATGATCATCTTTAAGGATCACCGAAAGCCGCTGGATCAAAGCCGCTGGGCTAAGGGTGAAATTAAGGAATCCAGGCCCATCAATGCTGATCTTCTCACAAATATCCGTCACTTGCAGTTGATCGACAATCTGCTGCGCCAAGGCACGCGGATTTTGCTTCAGCTGCTTACTCAACACCATGGCCGCATTGCTCTGGTAATCACCATAGCGCGTATCCGAAGCGATAACGACACTCGGAACGAAGCCCTCAGGCAAAGCAATGCCTGCGGCGGTAAAAGCAGCTTGAAGACGATCAGTAAGGACAGCGCGAAACATGGGCACTTACTTTGAATGATGAAAATCGAAAGTCGAATGCGGAGTCACAACAAAAAGCGCGGACCGTTGCGGGTCCGCGCTCTGTGATTAGGTGACTAAGCGTCAGGGATTATTCCTGAGGAGCGGCTTCTGGAGCGCCACCGGCTTCGGCCTTGGCGGCGTCGTCCTTCTCTTTCATGGCGGCCTTGCGGCTCATCTTCACTTTGCCTTTGTCGTCGATGCCGATGCACTTGGCGGAGACCATGTCACCGACTTTGACGACGTCTTCGGTCTTGTTGACACGGAAGTCGGCGAGCTCGCTAATGTGGATGAGGCCGTCTTTGTTCCCAAAGAGACGCATGAAGGCTCCGAAGTTCGTCGTGCTGACGACTTTGCCGGTGTAGATCTTGCCGATCTCGACCTCGGCGGAGACGCCGCTGATCATTTCGATAGCGCGCTCTAGGCCTTCTTTGCGAGTGGCATAGACATACACGGTACCGTCGTCTTCGATGCTGATTTCAGCGCCGGACTCGGCCTGGATGCCTTTGATGTTCTTGCCGCCAGGACCGATGAGTTCACCGATCTTGTCTGGGTTGATCTTGAGGATCTCGATGCGTGGAGCATGTGGGCTTAGCGGCTGGACTTCGCTGATGGCGACGGCCATGGCGGCGAGCACTTCGGTGCGGCCGTTTTTGGCTTTGGCGATGGCTTCTTCCAGGATGCTCAGTGGCAGACCTGGGAGCTTGAGGTCGAGCTGGTAGCCGGTGACGCCTTCGCTGGTACCGCAAAGTTTGAAGTCCATGTCGCCGAAGTGATCTTCAGAGCCGAGGATGTCCATCATGGTGAGGTACCGCTTCATCTGGTCATTGGCATCAAACTCGGTGACGAGACCGACGGAAATACCTGCGACCGGGCGGATGAGAGGCACGCCAGCATCCATGAGGGCCATGACGCCTGAGCAAACAGAGGCCATGGAAGTGGAGCCGTTGGAGGCCATGACTTCGCTGCTAATACGGATGGCGTAGGGGAACACCGACTTCGCAGGAATGACAGGCTCGATGGAGCGCTCAGCAAGAGCACCGTGACCGATTTCACGACGGTTCTGACCACCGAAGCGGCCACACTCACCCACGGAGAACGGAGGGAAGTTGTAATGAAGGATGAAGCGCTTGGAATCGACGCCACCTGCGTAGGTGTCCATTTCCTGAGCTTCGTCCGCTGGAGCCAGCGTGGCGATGGAGAGGGCCTGGGTTTCACCACGAGCAAAGAGGGCGGAACCGTGCGTGCGAGGCAGAACGCTGACTTCACCAGTGAGCTGGCGGATTTGGTCGATACCACGGCCATCGCAACGGCTGAGTTTGTCCAGGATGGAGATGCGGAAAGCTTTCTTTTGCAGGTAGTCAAAGGCTTGGCCAATGGCGTAACCAGTAGCTTCAGGGAACTTGGCTTTGATGGCGGCTTCCACTTCGTCTTTAAGCGCGCCGATGGCTTTGCCACGGGCAACTTTGCTTGGCTGATAGATGGCACCTTCGATGCGATCACCAGCAACCTGGTAAGCTACTTCGAGGAGGTCGTCCTGAACGAGCATGAGCGGCATGACGCGCTTCACTTTACCAGCGAGGGCGGCGAGCTCTTCCTGTGCTTTCACGAGGCCTTGGATGCTTTCTTGAGCGAAGCGGAGGGCGGCGATGAAGTCAGCCTCTGGCATTTCTTTGGCAGCACCTTCGATCATGATGACGTCGGTCTTGTTACCAACATAAACGAGGTCGAGATCGCTATCGTCACGCTGATTGTGGGTCGGGTTGACGATGAACTGGCCATTCACACGACCGATACGCACGGCACCGATTGGGCCAGCGAAAGGGATGTCGGAAACGCAGAGAGCAGCCGAAGCACCGTTGATGGCGAGGATGTCAGAGTCGTTCTGGCCATCTGCGCTGAGCAAAAGGGCGACGATCTGTGTTTCGTAGAGGTAGCCTTTCGGGAACAACGGGCGCAATGGGCGGTCCGTCATACGGCAAGTCAGGATTTCTTTCTCCGTTGGGCGACCTTCACGCTTGAAGTAACCACCAGGGAACTTGCCAGCAGCAGAGGCTTTTTCTTTGTATTCCACAGACAGTGGGAAGAAGTCGAGACCTTCCTTGATCTTGGTAGCGGAGACGGCAGTGACGATGACGATGGTGTCACCCAGGCGAACGGTCACGGCGCCGTCGGCGAGGTGAGCTAGTTTACCAGTTTCGATTTCGATGATCCCTGAACCGCAGGGAGTTGTTACTTTATGGATTGCCATAGGTTGTGTTTTATCTTGTTTTGTTTTTTGGGGAATGCTTCAGCGGAGTGCTGAGTTGCTACAGGCTAGGGTTTTGAGGCTACAGCTGAACCTATGGGATCGATAAGATCACGGTTCAGTGGCTCCTAGCCGGATGAGTCTCCGGTTAAATGCCAAAAGGGGCGATGCATCGTGGCATCACCCCTTAAGGTCGGAAATGGATTAGCGACGGAGACCCAGGCTCTTGAGGAGCGTCTGGTAGCGTTCACCGGCTGTGCGCTTGAGGTAATCCAGCAGCTTGCGGCGGCGGGAGACCATCTTCAAAAGGCCACGGCGGGTGCTGTGGTCCTTGCTGTGCTTGGTCAGATGCACAGTCAGTTCATTGATACGCCCAGTCAAGATCGCGACTTGGACATCGGCACTGCCGGTATCTTTAGCGTGGAGTTTGAATTCTGTGGGGCTTGTAGTAGCTTCGCTCATGGTCTGTTTGGGGAACCCGACACCTTGTCAGGCGGGTTGGGAATGTTTAAATTGAGGGCCGCGAAGGAACCACCGAAGTTAACTTTGGCAAGGAGTTTTTCACAGGAAACGGGCGTATTTGTCTGAGAAATGGAGAATCATCTATTCATTCCGCAGTTCCGGACCATTCTGGAAATGCGTGTCCGGCCATCTGCTCACGCAGCACTTGCTGGTGTCCCCGCTCTATTTCCCGCTTCAATTCTTCCTCCGTCGGCAGGTAAAGCTGGTATTTGGAAGCAAAGATCTGGCTGCTTTCATTTAAAATAGAGTATTTGACCACGGTCTGGTCTTTTTCTGTGCACAAGATTAGACCCACCGTCGGATTATCTCCAGGACCTTTGTGCTTGTCCTCAAACATTCGAACATACATGTCCATCTAGCCGATGTCTTGATGCATAAGCTGATGCATCTTCAGATCAATCAAAACGAAGCATTTGAGCAGGTAATTATAAAAAACGAGGTCAATATAGAAATCCTTTGTATCCGTACTGATGCGCTTCTGGCGCGCGACGAAGGCAAACCCTTTGCCAAGCTCTAGAAGGAAGTGCTGAAGCTTATTAATGATGGCCTGCTCCAAATGAGACTCACGCATTCCCGATGAAGCTGGAATATCCAAAAACTCAAGGACCACCGGATCACAGATGAAATCCCGCGGGGACGGCACCAAAGAAGCCGTTTTTTCTAGCATCTCATCAATGACCGTACGCTTATCTTTGCTAGAAACAAGACGTTGATAATACAGTGAGTTGACCTGCCGCTCCAGAGCACGACTAGACCAGTTTTGCTCCACAGCCTCATTCATGTACCAAAGCCGTGCAGCCGGATCATCCACCCGAATTAGCAGCCGATAGTGTGTCCAACTCAATTCGGGGCGCAGTGCGCCCCGAATTCCATAATCAACTGAATCAGAATCGCTTACAAATTCGGGGCGCACTGCGCCCCGAATTGGAAAACAGCGAAAAAATTGACGCATACGGCGCAGCTCCCGCTCATCAAACCCAGGCCCAAAATCGCCCTTCAATCGAATGGATAAATGATAAAGCAACGAGGCTCCATAATCGGCACGCTCAGTTCCATGCTGCTCTTCCTCGACAATACGACGCCCCACATTCCAATAGGCATCTATCATGTAGGAATCGATAGCACGATAAGCTTTGCTACGGGCAGTGCGCAGAGTTTTTGAAATGTAACTGTAAAATTCCGGCCGCAAAATGGCACGCGCCTGATAGACAACCTTTGTTTTTGAAGACGGCTTAGCAACCTTTTGCCTTCGGTCTGATAGTGAGAGCTTTAGAGGCAGGCTTTTTCTTTGCTGGCACTTTCTTTTTCATAACAACAGTTGAAACGCAGTTTACCCAAAATGGCTCATTTGGCAATCACCCCAGCCTCACCCAACTCCCAGGCGGGACCTGCTGCACGGACAGAAACGGCAGCCGCTTTTTTGGGCCAGTCGATTTCGTGTTTGTCGTGAAAGGCGACCTCGACCACCTGCCATTTGCCCTCGATGAGCGCCTGAATGACCCACCAGCGTCCATATTGATCCCAACGCAGATCCGTAAAGTTCCAGCGGACACATTTCCCTTCGTTCACCGATTCCACCAACGGAGCTGGCAGCGCCACATTGCTAAGCCAAGGACTGGCAGGAAGGATCGTATGGATGTTATAGGCACGCTCCAAAGTCAGCGTGCCGACCTTTCCCAGATCCTTATCAAGGGCGCCAAAATTCCAATGAAAATGCCCAGGCGGCATGAGGGTCTGCTTGGCACGGACCACACTAATTTGAGCCAGAATCTCCCCGGCTCTGCGGTCGTCTCCAACTTTACTGGTATTCATGCCGGGCCAGATGTGGCGGCCCAGGGTGTTTTCGCCAAGCCACCAATCATAATAAGTCGAAAAACCCAGCTTTGGCCGATCAATCGTCCAGTAAAGCTGCGGGGTAAGATAATCCACCCAGCCTTTTTGCAACCAACCTCGGCTATCGGCTCCCAGATGCTCATAGGGATCCAGCCCACCGCCGGTTCCAGGTGGGAAATTGGGCCGCCAAAGGCCAAAGGGACTGATGCCAAACTTCACGGTCCGCTTGATGCTTTTCACGCCTTCGTAGGCTCGTTTCACCACCTCATCCACATTTTGCCGCCGCCAAGCCATCAGCTCCAGGCCGCCGCCGGCAGCTTTGTATTTGGCATAGGTCGCATCATCATCAAAAGGGATCGGCTTACCATCACTGCCATTGACCGGATACGGATAAAAATAGTCGTCCATGTGAATGCCATCCACATCATAGCGGCGCGTCACGTCTAGGATCACATCAATCGCACGCTGCCGCACCTCAGGCAGCCCAGGATTCATCCACCAGTCGCGACCATATTTAACAGTCCACTCAGGATGCTGTCGGCGCACATGATTCGCGCTCGGAGCAAAGCGATCCCCAGCCAAAGCTCGGTAGGGATTAAACCATGCATGAAGTTCCAGGCCATGGGAGTGGGCTTCCTGAATGGCAAATGCTAGCGGGTCCCATTTCGGTGATGGCGGCAGACTCATCAGCCCACTGAGATAGCAAGACCAGGGCTCTATCTTCGACTCGTAGAGCGCATCGCAGGCCGGGCGCACCTGAAAGATCAGGCAGTTCAAACCATGATCATGCGCACTCTGGATCAATCTTTTCAGCTCCTCCTGCTGCTGAGCCACAGGCAATCCGGGGCGCGAAGGCCAATTGATGTTATGCACCGTCGCGATCCACGAGCCACGCAGCTCACGATGCGGGAGCGGGACGGAAGTCTGTGCCTGCAGCACCGAAAGCCAGGAAACGGCAACCAGCGCTAAGACAGCAAGTGCATCATTCCGCAGTGGGTTCAGGGGTGTTAGCAGGCGTTTCATCGACAGATTGTGCAGCATCACTTTGAACTACCACGGACTCAGGAACAACAGCACCTTTACGAACGAGCCGCGCTCCATAAAAGCCATCATGACCCGTCTCGGCGGGATTGATCTTCATCTCTTCCTCCAGGGTCCAGTCGTCACCGTGCTTGGCCAGGAACTTTTGCACCTGATCTTCATTCTCGCTTGGCAGCACGGAACAGGTCGCATAGACCAGCTTACCGCCGGGTTTCACCATGGCGCTATAGCGCACCAAGATGTCTTGCTGCTCGATGATCAGACGGTCGATCTCCTCATTGCTGAGTTTCCACTTGGCATCGGGATTTCGGCGCAGCACGCCCAGCCCTGAGCAGGGCACATCTAGCAAGACGCGATCCGCATAACCAGCCAGCCGCTTGATGGACTTCGAGCTTTCGATCAGGCGCGTCTCTGCCACATCCACTCCAGCGCGACCGCAGCGTTTCCGCAGTTCATTGAGCTTCCATTGATGCACGTCTAGCGCCAGGATTCGGCCTTTGTTCTGCATCAGCGCGCCGATGTGCAGCGTCTTGCCACCACCACCCGCGCAGGCGTCGATCACCTTCATGCCGGGTTCCACTTGCAGAAAAGGAGCCACGCACTGGGAAGAGGCGTCCTGAACCTCAAAGAGTCCTTCCTTAAAAGCGGCCATGCCAAAGACATTGTAACGCTGCTTCATCTCCAAGGCCGTTGGGATCTCTTTCACTGGCTCCGTCGTGAATCCATCCTGAGCCAAACGTGTTTTCAGCGTGCGACGCTCTGTTTTCAGGGTATTCACCCGCAGATAAACTTGGGCTGGCGTGTTCAGTGTCGCCCGCATTGCTGGCCATGCGTCGCCGAGCTCGCGCCCCAGGCGCTCGTCCATCCAGTTGGGGATGGAATCACGAATCAGGGGTGTCACCTCCCGCTTCGACCGCGCCAGGATGTCTTCTTTACGAACGGCAAACAGCTCATCAAAGGCGGGTAAATCCCCCTCTGTCATGACCCAGTAAGCAGCCCAGACACGCCATAGTTGCTCCTCACCAATGGCCTCTGGGCGGTTGTGATCCTCGTCATGCAGACCTGCCAGATACCAATACCGACGCCAGTGACGGACGATTACATAAATGGCCTCCGCAAACATGCGACGGTCGCGACTGCCCCATTTCGGGTGATGTTTAAAGGTAAACTCCACCGCCTTATCCGCATAGCGCCGGTCCACGAAGATGTCATGGAGGGCGCGGATGATCTTGGAGATGACGATATGAGGAATTTTCACGGCCTAGACCTGCAACGGATCGGCACAGAGTGCAAGGAATGACGAATCTCGAATGACGAATGACCAAACCCATGCGTAATCCTCTGCCTAACCTGCAATGGCCGACCCAAGATCCAAACCCGACCTCATGGCAAAGCTCCGCGACGTGCCCCACACGCCCGGCGTCTATATCATGCGAGATCGGCTTGGCAGCGTCATCTACGTCGGAAAAGCGCGGGATCTGCGGAAGCGCCTGAGCAACTACTTCACCCCTGCACGCTCCAAATTAACCGACCGCAAAACCCGCGCACTGATCGCCAGCATCTGGGATTTTGACATCCATGAAGTGCGGAATGAGTCCGAGTCCCTGCTGCTCGAGGGAAAGCTCATTAAAGACTTCCGCCCCAAATACAACGTCAGTTTTAAGGACGACAAGCGATTCTTCCTCGTCCGCGTGAATCTCCAAGACGACTTTCCCCGTTTCGCCCTCACCCGCATGAAACGGGACGATGGCGCACGCTACTTTGGCCCCTTTGCCCATAGCAGCGCGCTAAAAACCACCCTCAACTGGCTGAACAAAAAGTTTGGTCTGCGAGTCTGCAAGCCCATCCGCCCAGGCGAAGCTGACTACAAACACTGCTCCAACGACATCATCAAAAACTGCTGCGCCCCCTGCATCGGGCGCGTCAGCATCGCCGAATACCGCCAGCGAATGGAAGAGGCCTGTGGCTTTCTGGAAGGCAAAGGCATGAAAGACCTGCTCACCGTGCTGGAAGAAGAGATGCAAAAAGCAGCCGCCAGACTCGATTTTGAAAAAGCGGCTGAGTTGCGTGACATGGTGGAAGACCTGCGGAAAACCATCACTCCCACCCGCACCTTTGAGCGCGGAGCCCGGGCCAAAGTCATGTCCACCATCGACCCCATGGCAGATGTGAAGGAACTGCAAGAACTGCTCAGTTTAGAGAAGCCGCCGCTCATCATGGAGTGCTTCGACATCGCCAATATCGGACTCGCTCACTGTGTGGCCAGCATGGTGCGCTTTAAAAACGGCGTGCCTGATAACTCAAACTATCGCCGCTACCGCATCCGCGCTGTCACGGGTCAAAACGACTTTGTCAGCATGGCCGAGGTCATCCGCCGCCGCTTCTCCCGAGTGCTCAAAGAAGGCCGGGAAGCCATTGGGGCGGACGCTGCCGACTTCACCCAGGAGTGTCCTTTAGAAGCCATGGAGCGCGTCCCAGGCAGCGTCCGCCTGCCAGACCTCGTCATCGTCGATGGTGGCAAAGGACAGTTAGGCATGGCCGTCGCCGAGCTCCAAAAACTGGGCTTAGGCGGCCTGCCCATCGTTGGTTTGGCCAAACAACACGAGGAAGTTTTCTTTCCCGGCGAGTCCGATCCCGTCATCATCCCACATGATCGCGGAGCCCTGAAACTACTCCAGCGCATTCGTGACGAAGCCCACCGCTGGGCCAACGGCTACCATCAACTCCTCCTCGGACGCCGAGTCGCCGAAAGCCTGCTCGACGACTGTCCCGGCGTCAGTCAGGCAAGAAAAGCCAGCCTCCTCAAAGCCTTTGGCTCCGTTTCCAGACTGCGGAAAGCCAGCGCTGAAGACATCGCCAAGCTGCCTGGGATCAGTCAGGGGCTGGCCGAAGGGATATTGGAGTTTTTGCAATCCCGACAATGATCACCCCAGAAACCAAGCGATTTGCCATCATCATCGCCGTCATCCTGACGGGCATCATCGTGCCATTCATGATTTGGGGAGAGCGCTTTGATGCGGCGCTGAGCCTGGAAGGAACCCGCGCTTGGATGGCTCAATTTGGCGCGTGGGCTTGGCTGGCAGGCATCCTCCTGCTCGTGGCAGACATCGCACTGCCAATCCCCAGCACCATTGTCATGTCTGCGCTGGGGCTGACGTATGGCTGGTTCATCGGCGGGTGCATTGCCTCTGTGGGATCGTTTTTATCAGGCTTAGTGGCCTATACTTTTTGTCGTTGGTTCGGGCGACCAGCGGCCCGCTGGATTGCTGGAGATGAGGCCTTAAGCAAAGGCTCGTCGATCTTTGACAAACAAGGCGGATGGCTCGTTTCCATGTCGCGTTGGATGCCTGTTTTGCCAGAGGCTGTGGCCTGCTTGGCCGGGTTGGTCAAAATGGATCTTCGTCGATTCAGTCTCTCCCTGGCCTGTGGCTCCCTGCCAGTCGGCTTTGCTTTTGCGGCCATTGGAGCCTTGGGAAACACGCATCCAGGCTGGGCCATCGCCCTCAGCGGCCTGCTCCCAATCGGCCTCTGGATCGCGGCAAAACGCTTCTTGAAATAGCCATAAAATGACGGGTTTCGTACGCCCATCAGGCCAATTGTGTTATTTCTTAATTCAATTATTCGATTTTCGAATTTTGTGAATAACCCGCCGATTTTGGCCCATTTTAAGCTTCGATTTATTAACTTATTCACAATATCTTGATTCTCAAAGGCTTTCAACAGAGTCAAAAACCTTCTCAAAATTGCAGCTCATTTCAGACATTTTAACGTGAAAAAAATATTATCAGCGTGGAACCCTTGTAATAGCGTTGAGAAACGTTTTTGACCCCTAGGGCTAGTGAAAAACATCTTGTCCAAACACTACATCTTGTGCATGATGGTCTCCGGCTCGGCGATATCTAGTAGTTATAGCCCTGTCTAATTTTTCTCTCCCATTCGTTAAGTTTACTCAATAATCACTCCCAAACTCCCCTCAGACACGCACATGGACAAAACATACAAGATTGGCAATCGTGAGTTTACTCTCGATCATGATAAAGCTGAAGCCGCCTTCGCCGCCAAGAAAGTCATCAATGGCCGCCAGACCATGACCTTCAATCTGCTCCCACTGAAATACCAGTGGGCCTACGATCTCTACCGCACCATGAAGGCCAACCATTGGGAGCCTGAAGATATCCAGATGCAAAAGGACGTGGAGCAATGGCGCTCTGCCGAAGTTTCCCAAAATGAGCGCTGGATCATCATGATGGGCATCGGCTACTTCAGTGCAGCCGAAGGCATCGTCGGTGACAACGTGCAGCACGTCGTCCGCGAGCTCGTCACAGCCCCAGAGCTGAAGCTCGTCCTGGGTCGTCATGCCCATGAAGAAAACATTCACGCAGACAGCCTGCTCTACATGATTTCTTCCCTCGGCATCAATCCGCATGAATGCGAGGCCATGTTCGAGCAGATCCCAACGATCGTGCGCAAGAACGAGTTCGTCACCAAGCACTCCAACAACCTGCGCCGCGACCTCGACCTCACCAAGCTGGAAAACAAGCAGCTGCTGGCGAAAAACATCTTCGTTTTCGGCCAATGCATGGAAGGCACTCAGTTTTACGGCCTTTTTGGCATGATCCTCAGCCTTTACCGCCAAAACAAGTTCCCTGGTATCGGTCAAATGTTCCGCTACACCCTGCGTGACGAGTCCAACCATATCGAAGTCTTCCGCAATCTCTTCATGGATCTCATCGAAGAAAACCCAGAAATCTGGACCCAAGAATTCCGTGAAGACCTCGTGGAAACCATGCGCGAAGGCGTGGCCCTGGAAAAAGAATTCATCCGTGACTGCCTGCCAGTCAACGCAGTAGGACTGAGTTCCGAAGAATTCGAGCAATACACCGACTACATCGCCGACCGCCGCCTTGCCGGTTGCGGACTGCCAGTTCTCAATCCAGGCGTCACCAATCCCCTGCCATGGTTGGCAGAAATGATGGACGTGCGGAAAGAGCAGAATTTCTTCGAAGGCAAGGTCACGGATTATCAAAAGTCCTCTGCCCTCGCCAACTGCTCCGACGACGATTTGTAAGCTGTTTTTTGGAATGAAGACTGCTTGGTCTAACCGAGCAGTCTTCTTTTCTGCTGATTTTCCCTCCCGCCCCGATAGTGTTCCGTTCATCCACTCGCCCCTGCTCCCGCTATGATTGCTAACCTGCTCCACGAAGATAAAGCCCTCAAAAAAGTCGCCCACACCCCGAAAGACCAAAAGCCAAGCTTCAAATGGGGCGCGCTGAATGTCGGCACAGGTGACAGCACCGCCTCCGCCATCAAAGTGAAGGTCGGTGGCAATGAACGCGACTTCGATATGGGCGAGATCGCTGATACCGTCGGCAGCGCTTTAGCTGATCTGTTCATGGCCCGTGAAAAAGAGGGTGACATCTACAATGATAAAAACCGCCAGCTCGTGCAGACCATCTCAC